>JBLHVV010000078.1:0-15015 GCA_047628755.1 Crocinitomicaceae bacterium
AAGCCAAGTCATGCTGCTCAAGCAATGGAGCTGGGATATGACGCGGTGTTATTAAATACGGCCGTTGCAAAATCACAAAATAGTATTTTAATGGCCGAAGCATTTAAACAGGCCATTGAGTCTGGGCGTAAAGCGTACCTTGCCGGTTGTATGTCGCAGCAAGATAAAGCAAAGGCCAGTACTCCTGTAGTGGGTACGCCGTTCTGGCATAATAATTAAGTTATCTAATTGTGCTGTTTAATGCTGCTACTTAACCAAGTTATCGAATGAAGTGCTAAATGACAAACCAAGAGTCTATATTAATAAAAAAATCATCAGTGATTACAATATGTGGTACTGATCCCATGGGTTTGTCAGGTATTCACGCCGACTTACGTGCATTAAGTTCTATGGGGGTTCATGGCTTGTGTTGCATAACTGCAACCACAGCTCAAACCTTAAATGGTTTCACTGAACTTAATGCAGTATCTGACGAAGTATTTGTAAGTCAGTTAGACTCTTTATTAAGCTATGAGCATTGCAAGGTAATAAAAATTGGCTTAATCGCGAATGCTAATCAAGCTAAAATATTAATTGAACATGATGTTTTTAGTAATAAAAAAATAATATTAGATCCAATTTTGGCAGCCAGTAGTAGTCATATAGAAGAATATGAAAAACGTTTAGAAGGAATTTTATTACTATTGCCTTTTGCCACTATCGTTACTCCTAATTTAATTGAAGCTAAGGCACTTGTTAATAATGGGTTTAAAAGCAATTTAGAACTTGCTCAGAAAATTTTAGAGTTGGGCGCTAAAGGTGTGTTAATAAAAGGCGGTCATGGGGAACACAAGTCTTTAGACCTTTATTGTGAACAGCACATACAGTTTAATTTAAAGCATAAAGAATATAGTCATAACTTCAGTCGAGGCACTGGCTGTGCCATGGCGTCATTAATAGCGGCTAGTTTAGCTAATGGAGCCAGTAGTGCTGACGCTGTGGTGATGGCTAAAATGCAAATGGAGTCTGGTTGGAAATCACCGTTTAGTATTTCATCAGATGCGGGTTCTTTGAGTTTTTCGAACTGGGTCTCAATACAAAGTCAGCCAATACAGGAGTCATCAACCCAAGGATTCGTCAGCAGCGATGAATCTAACTCTAAGGGGCGTGGCTTAGCTGTGTCACTACCGATTGTTTTTAAGCATGCAGAAGAACAACAGTTACACTTTCCTAGTTGCCGTTTACCTTTAGGCTTGTATCCAATTGTTGACCGAGCAGTATGGTTAGAAACGTTACTTCCGCTAGGGGTTAATATTGCGCAATTACGTATTAAAGATCTTTCAGGTGAAGATCTTAAACAAGAGATAATTGCATCTATAAAAATTGCCGAAAAATTTGATTGCCAATTATTTATTAATGATTATTGGGAACTGGCCATTGAATGTAATGCTTACGGTGTTCATCTTGGGCAGGAAGATATAGACGATGCAAACCTTCAAGCCATTAGTCAGGGCGGATTACGTCTAGGTTTAAGCAGCCATTGCTTTTATGAGGTTGCCCGAGCAAAAACGATCAAACCTTCCTATATAGCATTTGGGCCAGTATATAAAACAGAAACTAAAGACATGCCTTGGGTACCTGAGGGGCCAGAAGGGCTTAAATATTGGCGTAAGCACCTAGCAGATACACCTATGGTAGCTATTGGTGGAATTAATGGTGAACGATTTTCTTTAGTAAAGTCTACGGGTGTCGATGCAATAGCTATGATCACAGGCATTACACTGAGTAATAACCCAGAACAAACAACACAGTTTTATATGGATATTTTTAATGATTAAGTCATCAACATTTAACGTTTAATATTAGTTGTTCTTAATGTATAGACTCATATACAGTCTATAATCATTAATTAATCCGCATATTTCCAATTATAAATTCAAGAGAAGCTAGATGTTACAGGTAGACTATTTTTCTGATGTACTATGTATATGGGCGTTTATTAACGAAAAGCGCCTTGAAGAGGTAGAGCTTCAATTGGGCAGTGGGCTGGAGATTAATTTACAGTTCTTGCCTAATTTTGCCTCGGTTTATCCAAAAATAACGACTACATGGAAGGATCGAGGGGGCTTCAATGGCTATGCTGAACACGTGACTGAAGTAGCAGAGCAGTTTGATTTTAAGTTACATGCTGATACTTGGACTAAGGTGCAACCTACCACCTCAATGGTAGCCCATAGCTTTATAAAAGCAGTGCAATCGGTTCATGGGCACCACAAAGCTCGAGAGTATTCTCTAGCTATACGCAAAGCTTTTTTTTTAGAGGCTAAAGATATTTCACAAGTTTCAGTGTGCGATTTAATTGCGGTTGAGTGTGACGTTAACAACGATGCCATAGATGAATATATGGACAGCGGTCAGGCACTATCTGACTTAAATTGGGATTTTCAACAAGCTAAGGACTACCAAATTTCAGTGAGTCCAGCTTGGGTATTTAACGAAGGCAGGCAAAAGTTAATTGGTAATGTGGGCTACGGAGTGATTGAGGCCAATTTGAAAGAATTGATGATTGAAAAGCCGTTAAAGCATAACTGGTGTTAACGGCCTGCTTTTTAAGCGCTAATTTTTCAGCGGTGGTAAATGTTCTTGGTTAAAAGGTAAATGCTGGTAACAATCCTTTTGGTAAATTTCTAGCGATTTACGCTCTTCTTTTACAAAGTCCCCCACCGCTTCATGAAAACCCTCGTGCTGTAAATAATGCAATGAATAGCGGAATATGGGCTCGAAACCACGACTGATCTTATGCTCTCCTTGGGTACCAGGGTCAAAATGTTGAATATTGTTCTCTATGCAATATTCAATGCCCTGGTAATAGCATACTTCAAAGTGCAGGCCATCTATTTCTTTAGCGCAGCCCCAGTATCGCCCATATAAGTTTCTGTCATCTTTAAAGTATAAAGCACAGGCGACTGGTTCGTTATTTTGATGCGCAATTACTAAAAACATTTGATCAGCCATATTCTCCTGCATATTTTTAAAGCTTTCGAGGTTAAGGTACCCTTGTGATCGACGTTTTGCATAAGTTGTTTGATAACAGTAATAAAAAAACTCCAATTGCTGTGGAGTAATATCCTTGCCCTCAATCCTAGATATATGGATATTGTTGGCTGTTATTAACGCCCGTTCTTTTTTAACAGCTTTACGCTTTCGAGATTTAAACCTTGATAAAAAATCTTCAAAACTTGTGTAGTTATAATTGTACCAATGAAATTGAACACTGCTTCTTAAATGCCAATTGTGGTCTTGTAATAATAAGCGTTCTTCATCGTTACACAGAAGTATATGTGCACTGCTTAAATTTTTTTCGATACAATGAGCTTGAATTTTTTGGCTGATCTTTTTACCATCTATGGGTTTTTTACCAAATAGGCGGGGACCTTCAGACGGTGTGAACGGGGCAGCAATTAATAATTTAGGGTAATAGTTTAATCCATGCTTTTGGTAGGCTTCAGCCCAAGCCCAATCAAATACATACTCACCGTATGAATGGTGTTTAATAAAAGCCGGAATAAGCAAATCATATTCCTGTTTTTCACTTTTATTAGCTATACTTTGAAAATCAGAAGCAGCATCATCTGAGCTATCAATGAGGTAATGGCCATTCCAGCCAGTATTACCGTTGATAGAGTTGCTTTGTTCAAGTGCAGTCAGAAAACCCTTGCTTAAAAAGGGGTAATCATCTGGCTCTAAATCATTCTTTATTTGATCTGCGCTATCTAACCATTGCATGAAAAAGGTCCTTATTGGTTAAACAATTAATGTTAGAGCGTTGTTTAATTTTACTAAAAAAACCTTTATTTAAATAAGGGCTTGTAATGTTATTTAACCATTGCATGTAAGAGTACCTTATTGGTTAAATAACCAAAAAAACAGGAGCGTTATTATGTACACACTCGACACCCAGCTACAACAAGATACAGTGTATTTAGGTCACTTTAAATTATGTGATGTATTGCTGATGAACGATACCCAGTTTCCTTGGGTAATTTTGGTTCCTCGTCGTGGCAGCACCAGTGAACTTTACCAATTGTCTACAGAAGAGCGTTATTTACAGTCTGATGAATCAGCATACGTAAGTCAGCGCTTGTCCGATTACTTTAAAGCTGACAGCATGAATATTGCAGCTTTAGGTAATGTAGTGCCTCAATTGCATATACATCATGTTGTTCGTAAAAAAGACGATTTACTCTGGCCTAAACCAGTATGGGGAGCCGTTAGCGCAAAACTTTACTCGTCAGAAGCATTAATCAAGATGACAGAAGAGTTAACACTGTTGTTTAGTGACCGCTTTGTTGAAGTGTCAGATGCCACTGATGATATGTATTAATTAGCAGGTATCTATTTTCTAGATTCCGTCCTTTTAGATTATGTCTTACTTGCGAATGCGAGTATCCAAGCCGTTAGCCTGTGTTACCAGACCGTTAGTTTCTCAGTTCTGGTAAGGCAGGTGAATATGCCCCTAACGCCAATCAATTACTTGTTAACAATCAGTTGTGCCCAATAGGCACTTTGACCTGGCTTGTTGATACTGTTTAGTAAGTTCCAGCCCAGTGCACAGCTTTTGGTTTTATTTACTAATGAGTATACCGTTTTGACCAAAATAGTTACTCTAATTAGCGATAAGTCCAGACTCTAACTATCTCGCACCCGCTGGTGTTGATTCTTCCACGTGTAATAAGGGTAAGTTATATAAGCTATAGGTTGCCCACTACCTTACCCAAATGGATCGCTAGCAGCCTCAGGCAGCCTAACAGTGGAACACTTAAAAATACGTTTTGCGGAAAGAATATTACCAATGAGGGAAAACAAAATACAGAGCAAGATAACGGGCTTGAGGTTTATCTAAAGTATTTAATTATATTGCTAACGCAGCCATAAAAAAACGGGCATAAGCCCGTTTTTTTCGCATTAAGTAGACTGATTACTCAGCCATTTCTTTTAGCTTTTTAAGTGGACGAATTTTTACAGCAATGGAGGCTGGCTTTGCTTTAAACATGGTTTCTTCACCTGTGAAAGGGTTGATACCTTTACGTGCTTTTTTGGCAGGCTTTTTAACAGCTTGAATCTTTAATAGGCCAGGTAGAACGAATTCGCCAACCGCACGTTTTTTAACGTGGCGCTCAATTACATCGTTAAGGCTGTCTAAAACCGCTTGAACCTGTTTCTTGCTCAGTTCAGTTTCTTCTGCGATTTCGTTAAGAATTTGAGTTTTATTAAAACGGTCTTTTACAGCCGTTAACTTTTTAACTGGTGGTGCTGCCTTCACTGGCGCTTTTTTAGCGGCTGTTTTTTTGGCTACAGTTTTTTTAGCTACTGCTTTCTTAGCAGGTGCCTTTTTAGCGGGTGCTTTTTTAGCTGCCATGTTGAGTCCTTGTTATTATTGGTACGATTATCGTTTGCATTCATTGCATACCAGCAATATACAAATAACTGTTAGAAAGTGGCAAGTAAAAAAGTAAAAAAAAGTAAAAAAACCCTATTTTTTAGCTTTTTTTACATGAAGACGTTTAACTGCTTGATTAAAGTGCTCAACCCATTTAGGACAATATATGGTTCCAGAGTGTTGATTAATCTCCATTATGGCTCGCATCATAGGGCGTTGCTGTGCATCTTGATATGCTCGGGTTTGGGTTATGGCTTCAAATGAATCCACAATAGCTAATAATTTAGCGCCTTCGCAAATGTCTTTTTCGGTCAAATTAGATGGGTAACCACTGCCATTAATTCGTTCATGGTGTTGCAAAATAATCTCAGAAGCGTCATTCCAAATTTCAAATGGGCTGATTAATTGATGAATGATAGAAACGTGAGTTTCTACCCATTTCCAATCATGCTGAGTCAATTCACTGACTTTATTCATCATCGCCTTTGGCATAAACGCCATGCCTAGATCATGGAGATAAATTGCGGCTTGTAATTGACTGGTTTTAATCGGGTTGCCAGCAAGCTGATTCATGGTCATAGCCAGTTCAAACAATCGCTGAGTTCTACCTGAACCGTAGGGGCTTCTTTGGTCAATTAATAAGCTGAGTTGTAGGAAGAATGCTACCTCCTCGTTTATTTCTTCTTCGGTGAAGTATGCTTCGGTCTGCCGAGCGTCTTCTTCTTTAGATGGGGCTGTTTCTGGAGCCAATGTTTGCACGATAGCAAGAGTTTGCTGTTCGGCTTCGTTACCTTCTAACCTAGCCAGTTTAGTGATCATTTTTGCCAGCTTGTTGTAACTTATGCTGTCAAAATCTCCATCTTTGTTGTTCAAAAACAGCTCTAACTGAGTGAAAGCTAAATCTAAGCTAAGCAGCAATACGTCCCCCAATGCAGGGGTTAGGCTCTTTTGCCCTTTGCGGAGATTATCCATTAGGTCTTCTACCGACTGCAATAAGGGCAAGTACTGGTAAATACCCATAATTCCCAAATCACCTTTTACGGTGTGAACATCTCTAAACAGCTTAGCTACTGTATCTTTGTGCTCGGGCTCTTCTTCCAGCCTAAGTAGATGATCGTTACAGTTTTGGCGCTTCTCATTGAGTTCGTCCTTTAAATCACTGATGATTTCAGGGTCAAAATCGCTTGCTTGTGGATTACTCATCAATCACTCCGTATTAATTCAGCATAGCAGGGTTAGAAGATGTCGGAATTTCCGTCAAATTGGGTATAATGCTTAACCTTTGGAAAAACCGGTTCAATAGAGACTCTGTCAAAGCAGATTTAAGCGTTACTAAGGGACACTTTCCCTTCGCTGGCTAAAGTCTAAATAATTGAACATGCAACGGATAAAACAAGTAGGTTAGTCCCTACTTACTTTTAGCCTGATACAACTAAAGATATGACTAATTAAGCAATTAATTTATTAAATAATACAGATAATTTGGGAACTCACTATGCGCAGTCATTACTGTGGTGAAATTACAGAAACTCTAGCAGATGAAACCGTAACGTTTTGCGGTTGGGTACATCGCCGTCGCGACCATGGTGGCGTTATCTTCTTAGATATTCGTGACCGTGAAGGTTTGGTTCAAGCGGTATTTGATCCCGATACGGTTGAAGCTTTCAATATCGCAAACAGCGTGCGCAGCGAATTCGTTGTGCAAATTACTGGCCGTGTGCGTTTACGCCCAGCCGGCAGTGACAACGAAAATATGACAACCGGTAAAATTGAGGTGTTAGGAAAGGACATTACTGTTCTTAATAAAGCCTTAACGCCTCCTTTCCCATTAGATGATTATTCACCAGTAGGTGAAGACGTTCGTCTTAACTACCGTTATATGGATTTACGCCGTGACGAAATGCAGCAAAAGTTGCGTTTCCGCCATAAAGTAACCACCCAAATTCGTAACATCTTGGATCAACAAGGTTTCTTGGACATTGAAACGCCAATTCTAACCCGTGCAACTCCTGAAGGGGCACGAGATTATTTAGTCCCTAGCCGAACACATCAAGGTTCATTCTTTGCATTGCCGCAATCACCTCAGTTGTTCAAGCAGCTGTTAATGGTATCCGGTTTTGACAAGTACTACCAAATTGCAAAATGTTTCCGCGATGAAGATCTTCGTGCAGACCGTCAGCCAGAATTTACTCAGATTGATATGGAGTCTTCATTCGTAAACGAAGATGACATAATGGGTTCGGCTGAGTCTATGATTAAGGCTATTTTCCAACAGCAGTTAAATGTTGATCTTGGTGAATTTCCACACATGACTTACGCAGATGCTATGTCACGTTTTGGTTCAGACAAACCTGATCTACGAATCCCTATGGAACTAGTAGATGTTGCAGACTTACTTCAAGACATCGAATTTAAAGTATTTGCTGGACCTGCAAAAGATCCCAAAGGCCGTGTTGCAGCTCTTAAAGTACCTGGTGGCGCGAAGCTGTCTCGTAAGCAAATTGACGCTTATACTAAATATGTCAGCATTTATGGGGCTAAAGGTTTAGCTTGGATTAAAGTGAACGAGCTGGAAAACGGTGTAAACGGTTTACAGTCACCAATCATTAAATTCATTGGCGAAGAAAACACCATGAAAATCATGGATCGTTTAGACGTTGCAAACGGCGACATCGTATTCTTTGGTGCCGACAAAGAAAAAATTGTAAACGAAGCTATTGGTGCATTGCGTATTAAGCTTGGCCTTGATTTAGAAATGCTAAGCAAAGAATGGGCTCCAATGTGGGTTATAGACTTCCCAATGTTTGAAGAAACTTCAGACGGTGGTTTAACTGCAATCCATCATCCGTTTACAGCACCTTCTTGTTCGCCTGAAGAACTAAAGGCTGACCCTGCCAATGCACTTTCACGTGCATACGACATGGTGCTTAACGGTTGTGAGCTAGGCGGCGGTTCGTTACGTATCCACGACCAAGCTATGCAAAAAACAGTATTCGAAATTTTAAACATTCCTGAAGAAGAGCAACGTGAGAAATTTGGTTTCTTGTTAGACGCACTGCAATTTGGTGCACCACCACACGGCGGATTAGCCTTCGGTCTGGACCGTTTAATCATGCTAATGACAGGTTCTGAAAGCATTCGTGAAGTTATTGCGTTCCCTAAAACACAGTCAGCTGCATGTGTTATGACACAAGCGCCGGGTGTTGTAGAAACTAAAAACCTACGGGAAGTGGGCATACAGTTACGCCCAAAAGAAACTAAATAACGGGTAGGGCCCCTTGAGGCATACGCTTGGTGCGTTAAAATAACTTTTTACTCTGCTAATTTAACACCTCAACAACTCCCTTATATTTAGATTCAAAAAAAGAAGCCTACGGGCTTTTTTTTTGTTTAATTTTGTGTAGAGGTTATAATTATACGAGTGTGTTGGGTGTATTGGCGTAAAGTGCGTGATATATCGGAATCCCTTCGCCTAATCCACCCTACATTAAGCGATAACTATGTGTTATTTTGATGTTTGAATTTAAGAGAAAGCCATTATGTTGATGGGTGATTTGTTCATTGTTTTATTATTATGCTTGCTACCATATATTTGGTGGCTTGATCGCGGCATTAAACAATACGCGTTTGTGCTGGCGGCTAATTATTGTAAACAGCAAGATATTACCTTGTTAGATGATGCTGTTCAGCAGGTTCAATTTACAGTTAAGCGTGACGAAAATGGTAATTTAAGGATTCGTCGATATTTTAAATTCGAATTCGCATCAACTGGAGAAAGGCGCTATACCGCTACATTCGAACTAGCCAATAAAAAAATTCACAATATGATGTTAGATGCTTATCAAATTTAATGCTCTATACTTGAGTAATCGGCAGATGAACTGAATTACATAAGGTGAATTCAATATGACAAAAATGGCCATCTTAATTTTCATCACATGGTTAATATTAGGATGTGAATTTTCAACAGACTTAAATGTCCCTAACATAAAAGGCTATGAATTTAATCTGCATGACATACAAGAATACTGCACTATAAAACGTCAAGGGGACAAGCATTTAGACGTTACCTGTGCAAAAAAAGAGTTACGTCTAGTGATGGGTGCTTGTGAAGGCCAGATGACAGCTGGCTTGGTTGATCCTGCATTTTATTGCAGTGGTGGATTGTGGATACTTAACGATGTTTGCTATATCCAAATGCTAGATACCCACAATGGTAACATTAGATGTAAAAAGCAATGATCTGATTTTATTGCTTGAAAAGTTAAGCCTTAACTAAAAATTTTAAATTCTGTTTCACATCCTTCAATACAATACCTTGCTTTAATAATAATTTTTGAAGTTTCTTTTGGTACTCTTTTTCAAGTTTCATGGAGCTTTCAAGTTGTTGCTGGTTTTCAAAGTAGCAATTGACTAATAAGCTGCCAGGGAATAAATCAAACTGAACTGTATGCTCTAGTTTTACAAACCCTGTTAATTCTTCAGTGGCTTGATCGTTTACAGTTTTTATAGCGGCCACTAGTTTGTCGTTCATTTTACGGATAGTTTTTGACATTTTCATGGGCATTGCTCTCTTTAAGGTTTTTAATGGCAGCAGTTTACACTATTTAGTCGATTTACTAACTAGCAGATATTTAACTGTGCTTAAGTTAAACTTGTTATTAAGTGAGCTTTAAATCTAGAGTTATTATGACCGCACCATACTTATATTCATTACAGCACTGTCCTTATGCTATACGTGCTCGGTTGGGCTTGCTGTTGGCTGAGCAAAGTGTAATGGTTCGGGCTGTGGATCTAAGAGACAAGCCAGCTGAGTTGTTAGCCGTCTCTGAAAAGGGAACCGTACCAATTTTGGTGCTGCAAGATGAGAACATCCTTCCGAACGTAGTTATCGATGAAAGCTTGGATATAATGTTATGGGCATTGAGAAATAATGATCCCAAAAACTTACTGTATTTGGATAATCCAGATGTGTTACCGAGTATGCTAAATTTTATTTCCAGAAGCGATACTGAATTTATCCCTGCGCTGGACAAATACAAGCAAGCAAGCCGTTATCATGACCCTTCGTTAAGTGAGTATCGGCAAGGTTGCCAGAAGTTCATAGCAGAGCTAGAGCAAATGTTAACAATGCATGATTATTTTATGGGAGCTAGACCCAGTTTAGCTGACTATGCTTTATTACCTTTTATTAGGCAGTTCGCTAAGGTTGAAAGAAAATGGTATCTACAGTCTCCTTATCCAAGAGTCAGAGAGTGGTTGAATAATCAGTTGCAACAGCCCTTATTTACTAAGGCTATGGCTAAATTCCCACTATGGAGTGAAAACCAGCAGGATTTTTTGCTAGGGGGTTAACTGATTATTAATCATTATCTTCGTAATAATGGGTTTCGCCTACATGGGTTCTGATGAAGTATTCTTCTTCTAGTTTAGTCACCAAAGCCATGTTAAGTGTGAGTTCTTCATATTGCCAAAAAATTTCATCCCGCTTTTCAACTCGGTAGCGCCAGTTGTATTTAGCTTGTATCCACCCTTTATCCAAACTTGAATTAGCAACTTTGATTATTTCTTTATCTTTATTTCTATATTCAAGTAACAACGACTGATTGTTAGCAGGTCTAGAAATAATAAATCGTTCTAGCTCAATAATGCCATCAGCAAGCAGAGCCTTTTTTAGCGGCCGATTATTGAGTCTATTAGATTGCTCAGTAGCAAAATTAATACTGTGCTGGTCAATAATACAAGGATGATCAAAGATTAAAAACTCAGGCTTAGCTTGAATCGGATAAGCATTAGCAACACTATCTCTAGAAGCCACATCAGCATCTGAACGTTGGCTTTTATCCCATTGTTTTATCACAACCTGAAAAACCAGTGTGCTCATTTATATTGGCCCAGTTGCATGGCTACAAACCTTGTTTGTATTGATCACGGGTTGAGATAGGCACCATTGAGATGAGTTCTTGTGGTGCTTCTAGCTTACCATTGATCAAGTTTTCAAATTTTTCTATGAGCGTCGCTTTATCTGCTGCTTCTTTAGACCCCATACCAATATTGGTTAAATCAATAAAAAACTCATCAAACAAGTCTGCAAAATCGGTTACAACTTCAGTATTCAAAAACTGTTCATGGTTGTAAATGCTAGGGTAACCGCCTTTTTGCTTGTCTACCGCAAATGATACACCTTTTACATTTGTGATCGTGGTGGCCTTTTCGCATTTCAGCATGCAGCCATCTTCGATACTAGGTTTTTTACAGCCTACCGTTTGCTGGAAAAAACACTGACGGCTAGTCATCATTAAAATAGGATGATAAATGCTGTAAAGCAGTTTAAAACCTTCAGGGCGTTTAATTTTTCTAATTTGATTTTTATTAATCTCATTAGAAATGAAGGCACCTTTGCAGTTCATTCCTTGTTGTAACGTTTTTAGTGCGTAAGAGTTGGTGGTATTTAAGAATGGTCCAGCAATCCAGTCTATATCCAGTTCAAATGCCCTGTAAGCCACACCCGTGTTGTTACTTACAATACGAGTTGGTTTGACCACTTCTAATATTTTTACAGACTCATCGTAATCTTTACCAATCAGTACTGCAGGGAACCAAGGTATTAAACGGGGATTGTCTAAAAATAAGTCGATGTATTTTGTATCATCTACCTTAAAACTTTCTGGCAGTTTAAAGTAAACGTCAGCCGTTGTTAGGTCACACAAGTGGATATCGGCAGGATCACTGATTAACATAGACATTTTAGTCTTAGTTTCAACTTTTTGGTGCTGGACTAATGCTGGCACCTCTACATTGGCAATAACATCCATTGAGTCATTTAATAAGTAAGCCAGTTTGCTTTTAAGTATAGAGAGCTCTTTAAATGGAATGTTGAGTCCATCTTCAAGGTTAGAGAAATCAAATTCAGCCAAATGATAATGGGGACTGTTAAAACTTTTAAAGCGTTTTTCGATAGCGGATGAGTCAATAGAAGATTGGCCGGCGGCAATCAAGTTCATTTCTGATTCAACCGTAAATGTTTTGGCAGAGTGATCACCTAGCGAGCTAAGCTTACTTGGTGCCGCTTTGACGTGGGCTGTTACAGATAGGGGCTGACTCAGAGACCCCGAGAACGATAGGCTTAAAATACGCTTATCAATACTTAGGTATTTAATTTTTTCAGTTACGTTGGCGCTGATTTCATTTTTCTCACGGGCTAAATCACTTTGTGTATCGTGTATTTGCACAGCCGATATAGCATTTGACCTTTCATTGGCGTGAGTAAAACTGTGATCCCGCGGATTGTCGATAAACATAGATTTGGTCATATCCCCTTTGAGGAATAAGTTGGTAAAATCTCTGTTAAACACTTTATAAAGATTAGAATCGTCTTCTAATAATTTGCCCGTTTCTACGAATTTATTAATTTGCTTACGCCAGCTATCTACTGTGGTGTGGACGTAATTGGCACCTTTAATACGACCTTCAATTTTTAACGAATCAACTCCAGCTTCTACTAACGCAGGTAAATCAAAGTAGGCTGAGTTATCTTTTAAATTTAATGGAAATTTATTGCCCATTTCGGTGGGTTCATATTCGTCACGGCAGGCTTGACTGCAACGACCACGGTTACCCGAATTGCCCACACTCACCGAGCTTGAATAACATTGGCCAGAAAATGCAATGCACAAGGCACCATGTACAAATACTTCAGTTAATACGTTGTGATCGTGGGCTAGGGCCGTGAGCGATGCCACTTCTTTAATATTTAATTCTCGGGATAAATTTACCCGGGTAGCGCCGATTTTAGCTAAGAAAAGAATTTGCCCTGGGTTGTGAGTGGTCATCTGAGTTGAAGAATGAATGTCTAAGCTAGGAAAGTATTCTTTAACCAAGTTAAACATACCTAGATCTTGAACAATAATTCCGTCGATACCACTGTTTACAAGCTTGTTTAACAGCTTAATCATACCCGGTAATTCATTTTCTAGAATGACCACATTTAGAGTTAAGAACACCTCACATTCATAATCATGTGCCAGTCTTAAAACACCCACTAGCTCGTCAAAGCTAATGTTAGCGGCGCGGTTACGGGCATTAAAGGTTTCTAAACCACAATAAACAGCATTAGCACCCGCCACGATGGCCGCTTTTATGGCGTCGACACTGCCGCCTGGGGCCAGTAATTCAAGTTTCTGACTCATGCCTAGTTACTCACATTGGGTTTAACAATAAAATTGTTTGGATTTTACGTGTATCTGCTATCAAGGGCTATGAAAACTTAGACGTACTTTCAAGTTATTCTAGCTGAAGGAAGTAAGTTGATAATAGGCTTACTCTAAGTAAGCTTACTAGAAAGGTTTATTGTCATATAATTGTCGATTTCCTGTCACACCCTCGTAAAACCCTTGCTCTCAAATAGCTTCTTACATTCATGTTTTATGACCCATAAAAGGTCAACATAAGGTAAGGAGGCGAGGGTTCTCGCACATAAAAACTATGAAAATAGCCATAGCAGGTACAGGGTATGTGGGTTTGTCTAACGCACTATTGCTAGCTCAACACAACGAGGTAGTTGCGGTCGACATTCTTGAGGATAAGGTTAAAGCGCTTAACGAGCGAATATCCCCCATTGAAGATGCTGAAATTAGTGATTATTTAACCAATAGATCACTGAACTTTTTAGCGACTTTAGATAAAGAAGAGGCCTATCACGGTGCCGAGTATGTCATTATCGCCACACCTACTGATTATGACCCAGTCACTAATTACTTCAATACGGCCTCGGTTGAAAGTGTTATCAAAGACGTAATATCGATTAATCCAAATGCGATAATGGTGATAAAATCTACTGTTCCGGTGGGCTTTACCCAGCTTATGAAAGAGAAGTTTAACAGCGATAATATATTGTTTTCGCCTGAGTTTTTACGTGAAGGAAAAGCTTTATATGATAATTTGCACCCATCTCGAATTATAGTCGGTGAGCAGTCAGAGCGAGCCGAGTTCTTTGCTAAGCTACTAGAGCAGGGTGCTATTAAAACTAATATCGAAAAATTATTTGTAAATAGTACTGAGGCTGAAGCGGTTAAATTATTTTCAAATACTTATCTCGCCATGCGTGTCGCTTATTTTAATGAGCTGGATTCTTATGCTGAAACTCATAGCCTTAATACCAAGCAAATTATCCAAGGGGTTGGAATGGACCCGAGGATAGGAAAGCACTATAACAATCCTTCTTTTGGCTACGGTGGGTACTGCTTACCTAAAGATACACAGCAATTATTAGCGAATTTTGAAACAGTCCCTAATAATATGATTCGAGCCATCGTAGACGCCAATACAACTAGAAAAGACTTTGTCGCTAACGCCATATTAAAGCGCAACCCAAAAGTCGTGGGTATTTATCGCTTAGTGATGAAAACGGGGTCAGATAACTTTAGAGCATCGGCTATTCAAGGGGTGATGAAGCGTATTAAAGCAAAAGGCATAAAGGTTGTAGTTTACGAGCCAGTATTAACTGAGACAGAATTCTTTCATTCTGAGGTAATAACAGACCTTGAAGAGTTTAAGCGTATATCAGATGTTATAGTGGCCAACCGGTTAGAGGACAC
>JBLHVV010000079.1:0-14693 GCA_047628755.1 Crocinitomicaceae bacterium
CTATTAAAAACCAATCGCACAGTAATTGGTAGGCGGTATGCCTTTTATATAGTGGGATCTTCAAACGCTACTTCAGCTGGTCAATCAATTGTCTTTAGTAAGGCTTGCAGATGTGCAACAAAATCAAGTCCTGTTATAAGTTTTCTGTTAAATAACACACTTTTTTAGCCCTTTTTTAGCCCTTTTTCATATAAGTGCTATACCCAATGTATGGCTTCAGCGATTGAGCTGAGTTACTTATTTAAATATAACAAGGAAATGATATGGCGATTAAACATCTAACCTATGCCGCCATTCCACTGATAGCAGCAACTATGACGGCCCAAGCAGCCACTGTTGATCAGTTGAATAGACAAGTACAAAAATTAAATCAGCGAATGGCAGCGCAAGATCAAAGCTTCCGTGTTAACGGTTTTGCAAGCCTTGGCATGTCGGTATCCGACGAAGAAGTGGCTTATAACGGCGTGAATGACGAAGTAAACTTTGGTCGCTTTAGTAAAATCGGCGTGCAAATGACGTTCAACATTGATAGCCAAAACAGCGTGGTAACTCAGCTGGTTTCTCGCGGCGAAAACAGCTGGCAGACGACAGCTGAGTGGGCGTACTTCAAACACGATTTTAATAATGGCTTTTCTACAAAAGTAGGTCGCATTCGGGTGCCAGCATTTATGCTATCGGAATTTTTAGATGTAGGCTATGCGGTTCCTTGGGCCAAAATGCCTAACGAAAGCTACAGCTCACTGACTCCTTTCTCCAACATGGATGGTGTTGACTTAAGCTATACCACTGACATTGGCGACTTAAGCTCCACTACCCAACTGGTTTATGGACGATCTACTTCTGAGCTTTATGACTTAAAAGGTATTGCGTCTTTAAATAGTACGCTACAGGCTGATAGTTGGAACGCAAAATTGTCATATTCTATCGCTGACGACATAACCGTAATTGACGATGATATTATAGCGGCTCTCGGCTTATACGGTTCAGCCACTTCAGGCATTAGTGGTTCATTTACCAGTGTTGGTTTTACCTATGACCCCGGCGACATTTACTTCAGTGCAGAAACCACTTCGTTAGAAGTTGACGATACACTTATTGACTCTGAATCATCACACGCCACTATCGGTTATCGCTTTGGACGGTTTATGCCCACGTTAACTTTTGGCATGGTTGAATCTAAAGATGATGAAGAACGTGCTTTAGATAAGATCTTAGCCGCGAATCCCAATATTGCCGAAAATACATCACTGACGATTGCTATTATCGGTGGCTTAGGACAAATAGTAGCGGCGGCTGGTGCTGATGCGGCGGCGGCTGGTGCTGCGGCGGTAGCTTTAGGCGGTACTGGTACTCCAACCCGAACACTGACTGAAGCAGACTTAAATTTGGTATTAGGCACTGACGCTAGTTTCATTAACAACGCCAATCCTGCTGCTGCAAGTGGAGAGTTATTAGTTAGACAGGGAATTTTAGACGGTGCTCAAACTGCTGCAACAGGTGTAATTGGCGCAGCCCAGTCGCTTCAATCACAGCAAGACAGTGATACCACTCGTATTGCTTTAGGTCTTCGTTATGATCTATCTCCTGGCACCGCATTAAAACTCCAATATGACATTATTGAGACCAATGATGCTCCTGGATTATTTGACTCTGCGCCTTATATTGATGCGACCACCAAGCCCGACAAAACTAACATCCTTACTATTTCACTAGACACCGTTTTTTAAGGGAGGAGAACTATTATGAAATTATCAAATAAAATTTTAACGACTCTTGTCTTAACAGCAGGTGTTTCATTTGCACACGCTGGCGCAGTTGCCGTTGTCGGGGCAAGCAGCCCCATTGCAGCCGCTTCATCTTCAGATGTAGTAAAAGTGTTTTTAGGTAAAAAGAAAAATCTGGGTGGCGTTTCTGCTATCCCGGTAGACCAAGAAGAAGGCACTGCTGCTCGCAACGACTTTTATTCATCCATCATTAAAAAGTCAGAGGCTCAGTTAAAATCATACTGGTCACGCCTGATTTTTACCGGTAAAGGTCAAGCACCACAAGTGGTAGGAATCGACGCTGACATTAAAGTAATGGTGGCCAATAATCCAAATATAATTGGCTATATTGAGGAGTCTCAAGTAGATGGAACTGTAAAGGTTATTTTTAAACCTTAAGTTTTAGAGTTATTTAATCCCCATATATAATCACTATAACGTGGTTATTTATGGGGATTTCTATTTTAACCTACAGATAAATACTTGATTTATTAATAACCAATTCCAAGGAACTCCATGAAGATTTTATTGCTTATATTAATATGCTTTTCTCAATACACCTTGGCAGATCTACAAATGATTGCACATAAAACCTTTAAAGGTGACTCTGTTAGTATGCAAAAATTACGGGATATTTATTCCGGTGACAGCCAATTTGTTAATGGCATTCGTATTATCCCCCTAGATCAAGATTTTAAAACAGATAATCGAACGTTATTTTACGATTTAGTTTTAGATAAGCCAATGGCACAGATTGTTAGCCATTGGTCAAAACTAATATTCACTGGCAAAGGACAAGCCCCTATTTCATTAATAGGAGATGCCAGTATCTTAGCATTTGTAAGTGAAAACCCTAATTCTATTGGGTATGTTGGTTCAGATATGCCGATTAAAAATGTAAAAGTGATACAAACTATTAAAGCTAAAAAATAATTTTGCAAGTGACGTTATTAAAGCCTTACTGGTAATATTTATCGAGCAAAGGCATACCTAGCGTCATACTGGCGATTGTGAGCATCCATAAACAGCCTATACATAATTAAAATGAGTTTCTAATGGCCAAAGCCTCACTTATTAAGACACTTTAGCTCTGGTCCCTTACAAATATACTTATCATAGAGCTGAACATTAGATCTAAACATTAAATCCTCAAGCACTCATAACCAGTGATCTACTGCACCATAAAATTGCGCCGTGCTTAGTATAGACGCACTGCTGCTCTCGAGCTGCACGCACCCTAACGCACCATATCAACCCAGCCACGCATCAAAAAGCTACCAAACTGCAATAATAACGCACAATATAAAAATACCTGTGAATTTTAATATTTAAAAAAGCCCCAAATTTGCACAAAAACATCAATTCAATGCCCGACAAATTAATTGTACCAATTGGCATAGCCGTTGCAAAAGTAAGGTAAATCATTTAACAAAAAACTAAATACAATCTACCTATCCATATAAAAGGACGTCTGAATGACTATTATCAAGAAAAGCCTATTAGCCAGTGCCGTTAGTGCCCTAGCACTAAGCTCTGCCGTTTCTGTTCAAGCCGAAGGTTTTGATTCAGTAATAAAAGATTCGACACTGGATTTTAACTTCCGCTTACGTGTTGAAACTGTAGATAAAGATAATGCACTAGACGATGCATTGGCTACTACATTAAAATCTCGTGCTACATTTAAATCGGGTGAAATAGCAGGGTTTTCTGTATTAGTAGAAGGAGATAACGTAACGCATATTGTCGACGATTTTAACTCTACGCAAAATGGTAAATCAAATTACAATGTTGTTCCTGACCCAGAAACAACTCAATTTAACCAAGCTTACATACAATACAAAATAACCGATACCACCGTTAAATTAGGTAACCAACGCATTCTTCTTGATAACCAGCGTCATGTAGGTGGTGTTGCTTGGCGTCAGGACGAGGTCACATTTGATGCAATATCTGTTTCATCAAAGGCCATTGAAAACATGACTGTTTTTGTTGCAATAGCAAATAACCGTAATAACATCGTAAACATCAATACTGAAGAAGACATTACTTTTTTAAATGCTAAATATGCGGTTAGTAAAGACCTTGCTGTGACTGGTTTTTATTACAGCATCTCGGACGCAAATGGATTTGATGGCTTAGACTTTGATACATTTGGTGCTCGTGCAACTGGTATGGCAGGCAAAATATCGTTTGAAGCTGAGCTAGCGACACAAAATAAAACAACAGCCGGTGGCGGTGACTTTGATTCGTTATATTATCATGTGAACGCAGGCACTAAGTTAGGCTCTGTTAAAGCGACTCTAGGCTACGAAGCATTCGGTAGTGACGATGGTCAAGCAGCATTTGCTACTCCATTAGGCACAAACCATAAGTTCCTCGGCTGGTCAGATGTCTACTTAACGGGCGCTGGTGTTAATGGGATTCAAGATATTTATGCTTCCGCTGTAACAAAAATATCAGGTATTAAATTAGTCGGTCAATTCCATAAATTTGATGCTGTAGAAGGCAATGCTGACCTTGGTACTGAACTAGGCTTTGTTGCCGCTAAAAAGTTTGACAATCTTGGTGTGGCTCTTAAGGTAGCATATTTATCTGATAGCGATATGGAAGACGATACAACTAAAATTTGGTTAACAGGTACTGCTAAGTTCTAAATAAAATAATTAGCCCTCACTTAGGTGGGGGCTGTTATACCCCGTCTAATTTAAACTTTACTATCCAACCGAGTAGATCGTATAAAGATAACAAACACTCTATTTATTCAAATCATCATAAAATGCTGGAGCATTTATGAAATTTTTAATTCAAGTTATTTGCCTATCTTTGGCAATGACATCTCTGCCCACATTTGCAACTATTGACTCTTTGTCCCAAGCCATTAATGAATCTGGCCGTTTGCGTATGTTAAGCCAACGCATGGCCAAAGCGTATTTATTAACTGCCATGGACATTCAACCCAATAAAGCCCAAGCCCAATTTAACGGCAGCATTAACAAATTTGAAAGCAACCTAGTGGATTTAATCCTCTTTACTAGAGATATGAATAACGCCAGCATTGAAATTAGTCTGGCTGTTATTCAAAGAGAATGGACTGACTATAAAAATATTTTACAGAGCCCGTTAAGCATAAGTGCTGCAAGCCGTATTTTAGCTTCAAGCGATAAAACATTAGCGGCGTGTGAAGAACTTGTGCAGCAATTAGAGAAGTCGGCTCAACGCCAAAGCGCACGGTGGGTAAATTTATCAGGGCGCCAGCGCATGCTGAGTCAGCGCATTGCTAAATTTTATAGCGCCCTTAGCTGGGGTGGCGCTAACAACCATTATGATGAAGGCCTTCAAACAGCCATTAATGAATTTGATATTGCCTTAAAGCAACTGATCGAAAGTCCAGACAATACCCATTTTGTTAATCACAAACTGCGTAAAGTGGAGACTCAGTGGCTTTTCTCCAAACAAGGGTTCAAGCAACTTACCAAAGGAGCCAGCACTCCTTTAGTTATATCCATGACCACTGAAACCATTCTTAGACAAATGAATGATATAACCGCCTTGTATGAGGAGATTGATAACAACAAAAAAGCCATTACATCTATCTAGCCTCACTTAACGATATAAATATCAGCCTTAAAATGAATACCACCCAAGTGTGATCTACATCGCTTTACTGTGAAGTAACCAGTGGTGGTATATGGGCCCGCAAGAATCTGCACCACTAGAACGCACAGTAAAAAAACACGCCGAACCATTAGGGTGCACAAACCCATTCGAATTAGGCTGCTTACGTCACGTTAAATCATTATATCCCTTTAAAATCAACAACTTAAAAACATGGCGCAAGGTTTGCATATAGCTAGTGAATTATATTAATTATTAGCCTATTCCTTTATATAAAGGTCCGGAGAGAATCAATGTCAGCAACTCAGAACATCGTTGTAATCGGCAACGGCATGGTAGGTCACAAGTTTTTAGAGAGCCTTGTGACTATGGACCCGTCACAGAACTTCAAGTTAACTGTTTTGTGCGAAGAACCTCGCGCCGCTTACGACCGCGTTTACCTTTCATCTTATTTTGCAGGTAAAACAGCTGAAGATTTAAGCTTGGTAAGTGAAGGCTTTTTTGAAAAACACAATATCGACATCAAGCTAAACTGCAAAGCGCAAAGCATTGATCGTAACGCTAAAACTGTCACCACAGAAGATGGAGAAACAGTCTGCTACGATAAATTGGTTTTAGCCACAGGTTCTTTCCCATTTGTTCCACCAGTACCTGGTCATGACAGAGATCATTGCCCTGTTTACCGCACTATCGAAGATTTAGAACACATTAAAGCATCAGCTGAAGGCGCTAAAGTAGGCGTTGTGGTTGGCGGTGGTTTATTAGGCTTAGAAGCCGCCAACGCATTAAAGGATTTAGGCTTAGAAACCCATGTGGTTGAATTTGCGCCACGCTTAATGGCCGTTCAAGTGGACGAAGCCGGTGGTGCATTATTAAAAACTAAAATTGAAGAAATGGGTGTAAAAGTACACACAGGTAAAAATACTCAAAACATCACTGATGGTGACCAATGCTTCCATAAGATGGAATTTGCAGATGGTGGATCACTAGAAACGGATGTTATTTTATTCAGTGCGGGTATTCGTCCACAAGACGCTATTGCTCGTGCCTCTGATATTGAACTGGGCCCAAGAGGCGGTATTTCAATTAACGACCATTGCCAAACATCTGATCCAGATGTTTATGCGATCGGTGAATGTGCGCTATGGGGCGGCATGATCTACGGATTAGTTGCCCCAGGTTATAACATGGCAAAAATAGCCGCACAGCATATTTCAAAAGCAGGCACTGATACATTTGATGGTGCCGACATGAGCACCAAGCTAAAATTATTGGGTGTTGACGTGGCTTCTATTGGCGACTGTCATGCCCGCACAGAAGGCTCGTTAAGCTACGCGTACTCAGACGAAGTTAACCAAGTTTATAAAAAAATTGTAGTGAGCGCCGATAAAAAAACCTTGCTAGGCGTGGTTATGATTGGCGATGCCGAAGACTACGGTAACTTACTGCAGCTGGTATTAAATAAAATTGAATTACCCGCTAACCCTGAAGCGTTGATATTACCTTCTATGGACGGCATGGAAAAACCGGCATTAGGCACAGACGCGTTACCAGACACTGCACAAATTTGTTCGTGCAACGATGTAAGCAAAGGTGCTATTTGTAGCAGCGTACAAAGTGGTGCACAGACCATTGGCGCTGTGAAAGCTGCCACTTCTGCGGGTACTTCTTGCGGTGGTTGTACTGCACTGGTCACGCAGGTATTAAACGCTGAACTATTGAACTTAGGTGTGGAAGTTAACACTGATATTTGTGAGCATTTTCCACTTACCCGTCAAGATATTTATACCATTGTAAAAGTTGAAGGCATCAAAACTTTTAATGAATTGCTGAGCAAGCATGGTAAAGGTCATGGTTGTGAAATTTGCAAACCGCTGGTTGGCTCGGTATTAGCATCGGTATGGAACGAATACGTTTTAGACGACAAACATATTGGCCTACAAGATACTAACGACATATACCTAGGCAATATGCAAAAAGACGGTACTTACTCTGTTGTACCCCGCATGCCAGCCGGTGAAGTAACTCCAGATGGTTTAATTGAAATAGGCCAAATTGCAAAAGACTATGGCTTGTACACCAAACTAACTGGTGGCCAGCGTGTGGATTTATTTGGCGCGCAATTGCATGAGCTTCCTGGAATTTGGAAACGCTTAATTGATGCAGGCTTTGAAACGGGTCACGCTTATGGCAAATCATTACGTACCGTTAAGTCGTGCGTAGGCTCTACTTGGTGCCGTTTTGGTGTCGATGATTCAGTCAGCCTAGCCATTGAATTAGAGGATCGGTACAAAGGTCTGCGCGCTCCGCATAAAATTAAATTTGCTGTTTCTGGTTGTACTCGCGAATGTGCTGAAGCACAGAGTAAAGATGTGGGTGTCATTGCCACTGAAAATGGCTGGAATATGTACGTCTGTGGTAACGGTGGTATGAAGCCCCGTCACACCGATTTACTGGCGCAAGATTTAGACAAAGAAACACTCATTAAATACATAGACCGATTTTTAATGTTCTATGTAAAAACGGCCGATCGCCTGCAACGTACCAGTGTATGGATGGACAATCTAGAAGGTGGCCTAGACTACCTTAAAGAAGTCGTACTTGAAGACAAACTGGGCTTAGCTGAAGAACTAGAAGCACAAATGCAAAGTCTTGTTGGCACCTATCAGTGTGAATGGAAAACGACCCTAGAAAACCCTGAAAAATTAAAGCGTTTCAGTCACTTTATTAACGCTGATTCAAAAGATGAGAATATACAACT
Source organism: Crocinitomicaceae bacterium (assembly GCA_047628755.1). Classification (GTDB taxonomy): domain Bacteria; phylum Pseudomonadota; class Gammaproteobacteria; order Pseudomonadales; family Oceanobacteraceae; genus Bermanella. The sequence goes on from JBLHVV010000079.1 coordinate 8,140, forward strand.
TGTTAAAGAGCGTGGTCAACTTCGCCCTGCAAGTGAAAGTGAGCGCCTGAATAAAAAAGATTTAATCGCTGTTAGTTAAATCGCCGTCACGCTGCTACTTTCATATTAAATATGCATATAAGTGCCCTAAAGCACTTATATGCATCTGAAGATACACACCAAGAATTGAAAAAATAGGTATTAACATGACAGACTTTGTTGATGTATGCGCACTAAACGATATAAATATAGACACAGGTGTATGCGCACTTGTAAACGGCCAGCAAGTGGCTATTTTTAGACCTGCCGCCACCACAGAATTATTTGCCATAGGAAATTTTGATCCTTTTGGTAAAGCCAATGTATTAAGCCGTGGCTTAATCAGTGATGTGAAAGGTTACCTGACTGTTGCCAGCCCTTTATACAAGCAACACTTTGTATTAGCCGATGGAACGTGTTTAGAAGACGACACGGTTACCATTCCAACATATCAAGTAAAAATAGAAGGCGATCGCGTTTTAGTGGCCGCTTAATATTTTTAACATAGTTTTTTTACTTTTTTTGTTTGGACGTTCATATCATGAATAAACCAAAGCTAGTCTTAATCGGTAATGGAATGGCAGGGGCAAAATTATTAGAAGAGCTAATGATAAGCTGCCCAGACCAATACGACATTTCTGTGTTTGGTGACGAACCCTATGGTAACTACAATCGAATTATGTTGTCTCCCTTGCTTGCTGGCGAAAAAACACTTGAAGAAATAATGATTTTTGATCGTCAGTGGTATAAGGATAATAATATTGCCTTATATGCCGGTGCAGAGAAGTTCATCACAAGAATAGACCGTGTAAAAAAAACAGTTATAACAAGCGATGGATCTACCACACCCTATGACCGCTTAGTGATTGCCACTGGTTCGAAACCTTTCATACTGCCTGTTCCTGGTACCAATTTAGACGGCGTCATGAGCTTTCGTGATATAGCCGATGTGGACAATATGATAATTGCCGCTAATACCTATAAAAAGGCTGTTGTTATAGGAGCTGGGTTATTAGGCCTAGAAGCAGCCATGGGGTTGTCTGGCCGAGGCATGGACGTAACCGTCATCCATAATAATGAAATACCGTTAAACCGTCAGTTAGACCAAGAAGCAGGCGAACTGCTTAAGCAAGAGCTAAGCAGCAAAGGTCTTACGTTTAAAATGAGCGCTGTTACCGAACAACTTGTTGGCGACGAATCAGGACATGTTAAAAAGCTAGTGCTTAAAGATGGCAGTGAAATAGAAACTGACTTAGTCATTATGGCCATAGGTATTCGCCCTAATTTCAAACTGGCTAAAAAAGCAGGTGTTCATTGTGAACGGGGTATTATGGTCAGTGATACCTTACAAACTTACGACCCCACTATTTATGCCTTAGGTGAGTGCATTCAGCATAGGGGGGACACCTTTGGTATGGTTGCACCGCTTTATGATCAAGCACGGGTATTAGCCAATCAATTGAGTGAGCATGGTGTTGCCATTTTCAAAACGCTCCCTACTGCCACAAAATTAAAAGTCACGGGTGTTAATTTATTCTCTGTGGGTAACTTTTTAGGAGATGATGAATGCAACAACATTTGTTATCGAGATAAGTCTAGAGGCATTTACAAAAAAATTGTGATTAAAGATTCAAAAGTTCAAGGTGTAGTTTTATATGGGGATACTCAAGACGGGGGATTTTATAACGAGTTAATGGATAATAAAATAGATATCACTGACATGCGCCCTTACCTTCTTTTTGGCAAAGCTTTATGTGAAGAACAACTAAAAAACAGCGTGGCTGCATAATGATTACCCAGGTTGGACCGTTAATATCAAGCGATAAAATCACTTCGAAGCTTATTAAAAAAACAGTTTGTGCTTATTGCGGAGTAGGCTGCGGTATAACAGCAGAAATCAATGAAACTGATAGGACTGTTACCGTGGTGGGAAGTGATCATCCTGCTAACTTTGGTCGTCTATGCTCGAAGGGGTCGGCCTTGTCCGATACCATCAGTTTAGACGAACGTTTATTAGAACCTGAAATAGACGGGCAACAAGTCACATGGGATCAAGCCCTGAATAAAGTAGCCAATGGGTTTTCTGACATCATAAAGCAACACGGCCCTGACTCTGTGGCATTTTATGTTTCAGGTCAGTTATTAACTGAAGATTATTATGTAGCTAATAAATTAATGAAAGGGTTTATTGGCAGTGGTAATATCGATACTAACAGTCGCTTGTGCATGTCGTCGTCGGTTGTAGGTCACAAGCGTGCATTTGGCGCAGATACAGTGCCTGGTTGTTACGAAGATTTTGAGCAAGCAGAATTAATTACCCTTGTGGGCAGCAATACAGCTTGGTGTCATCCTGTTTTATTTCAACGTATTAAAAAATATAAAGAAGCTAACCCTAACGTAAAAGTTGTGGTGATTGATCCACGTAAAACACAAACATGTGACATTGCAGACTTACATTTGCCACTAGATCTAGGGACTGATACTTGGTTATTTAATGGTTTATTAAATGCATTAAATCAAAACAAGAAAATAAATCACACATATGTTAATGAACATTGTGAAGGTTTGGATTCTGCTATTCTGGCCGCTGAAAAATCAAGTGGTAATATTTTTGAACTGGCTGAACAATTGAACTTAGATGAACGCGATTTATCGACGTTTTTTGATTGGTTTAGTCATACTGAAAAATCCGTAACACTTTATAGCCAAGGTGTTAACCAAAGTTCTTCGGGCACAGATAAAGTAAACAGTATTATTAACTGCCATCTTGCCACTGGCCGTATTGGTAAAGAAGGTATGGGACCGTTTTCTATGACAGGCCAACCTAACGCTATGGGTGGTCGTGAAGTCGGTGGACTTGCTAACACACTAGCTGCACACATGGACTTTGATGAAGACAGTATTGATAGAGTAAAACGGTATTGGGATGCGCCGAACATAGCCACTAAACCGGGATTAATGGCTGTTGATATGTTTAACGCCATTGAGTCTGGGAAAATAAAAGCCGTTTGGATTATGGCTACTAATCCAGTGGTGAGCCTGCCTAATGCAAACCAAGTAAAGCGGGCTTTGGAAAAGTGTGAACTTGTTGTTGTCAGTGACTGCATTGCTGATACCGATACTGTGCGCCTTGCTAATGTGAAGCTTCCTGCCACTGGCTGGAGCGAAAAAGACGGCACTGTCACTAACAGTGAACGTCGAATAAGTCGCCAGCGTGGTTTATTACCTAATGCAGGGAATGCCCAACACGACTGGTGGATTATTAATGAAGTTGCAAAACGTATGGGATTTGAAGCTGGATTTAGTCATGCTAACCAAGCTGAAATTTTTCGCGAACACGCTGCACTTTCTGGATTTGAAAATTCACTAAAAAGCACTTTAAAACAAAGCAATCGATTGCGTGACTTTGACATATCTGGGCTGCAAAACTTTAGTGATCAAGAGTACGAAGATTTTGCCCCTATTCAATGGCCTGTAAATACTGAACACCCTGAAGGTTTGAAACGTTTTTTTGAAAACGGACAATTTTTTACGCCCAATCGTAAAGCAAAGATTTTAGCGCTAGAACCAAAGCTACCGATTAACTTGCCTACCCATGATTATCCGCTGCGCTTAAATACCGGCCGAATTCGTGATCAATGGCACACCATGACGCGTACTGCATTAGCGTCTAAATTAAATCAACATATTAGTGAACCTTTTGTTGAAGTGAATACAAAAGATGCAAAACAGTTAAGACTTAATGATGGTCAGCTGGTTAATGTAAATAGTAAATGGGGTCATATGCTAGGCCGCTTAATTATTAATGATAACTGCAAAAAGGGTGACATATTTGCGCCTATGCACTGGACTCAAGCGTTGTCTAAAAATGGACGCATCAATACGGTTGTGAATCCTGAAGTCGATACATTTAGCAAACAGCCTGAAAGTAAACATACCCCTGTTAACGTTTCAGCTTACGATGCCAAATGGTTTGGTTTTGCATTAAGTCGAGAGGAAATTAGTTGGCCTAATTGCGATTATATTGTTAGCGCAAAAGGCAAAGAACATAATCGCTTAGAAATAGCAGATTACAACACGCTAGAAGACCCAATTAATACCATGATTAATTGGCTAGGTTTCGATAACGCACACAAAATTGAGCAGGCTGGTTTGGAGTTACTGACCTATCAAGACGAAAGCAGCCGTCTTTTTAGAGTTGCATTAATAGACAACCAGGGTGCGTTACAAGGTTTAGTCATGATCGCACCCAATCAGCATTTACCAGAGCGTACCTGGCTGGGTATGCAGTTTAATAAAACCTCTCTTGATTCACGCTCACGTAGAGCCCTGTTAAGTGGCTATGCACCAGCAGGCGAAGACATTGGCCGTATTGTTTGCGCATGCTTTAGTGTGGGCGAAAAAACAATTGAAAAAGCCATAAAAGGTGGTTGTGAAAATGCGGCAGAAGTAGGAGCTGAAATAAAAGCAGGGACTAACTGTGGCAGTTGTGTGCCAGAGATTAAGCAGATAATTTTGAGGTGTTGACATTTTAAATGTAACCGTAACTGTAACTGATAACTTAACCTATACCAAGTGCCATAGCTATGGCTCTAGCCCACAGGTCAAACAGCCTGTATGATCTTGATTAGTTTTTATTAACCAAATATATAGTCCGTTAAATCATAGGATTCACATGAATTTTGATCTAATACCTGTAGGCAAAGACGCTCCTGAAGATATCTTCGTCGTTATTGAGATTCCAGCTAACTCTAATCCTATAAAATACGAAATTGATAAAGACATGGGCGGCGCGTTAATGGTTGACCGTTTCATGGCTACTCCTATGTTTTACCCTGCCAACTATGGCTTTGTTAACCACACGTTAGCTGACGATGGCGATGCACTAGACGTATTAGTGATCACACCATACCCAGTGCAAGCGGGCGCAATAATTCGCTGTCGCCCTGTTGGCGTATTAAACATGACCGATGAAGCCGGTGAAGACGCCAAACTTTTAGCTGTTCCACACTCTAAAATCAGCAAAGCCTACGAAGATGTTCATGACATTGAAGACGTTCCTAAGCTGCTTCGCGACCAGATTGCTCATTTCTTCGAGAATTACAAAGATCTGGAAGAAGGCAAATGGGTTAAAGTTGATGGCTGGGGCAATGCAGCTGAAGCTAAACAAGCCATATTAGACAGCATGGCGGCGTACCAAGCGGCTAAATAGCGTTAACTATGAAGTTGAACCGCATCCATTTCTACCTCTGGATTAACATCAGCCTCGTAATCTATACCAGCGACACCGAACCCAAACAATTTTAAAAATTCATCTTTGTATTCTGTGTAGTTTGTTAACTGGACTAAGTTTTCAGTTTTTAATTGGGGCCATAGTTGTTGGCAATAATCTTGAATGTCAGCTCTTAACTCCCAGTCATCTAGGCGTAAACGGTTTACCTCATCCAGTTCTGGTGCCGCTTCATCTTCACGGAATAAACGCTGGGTAAACAAACGATTAATTTGCTCAATGCACCCCTCATGAACCCCCTCTTCACGCATTTTTTTAAACACAATTGCAAAGTATAAAGGCATAACTGGTATGGCTGAGCTAGCTTGTGTCACTACGCTTTTAAGCACCGCGACATTTGCGCTACCGCCATTACTGGCCAACTTATTATTTAGAATTTTAGCCGCACGGTCTAAATCCATTTTGGCTTTACCCAAAGAACCGTCCCAATAAATTGGCCATGTTAGTTCTGGTCCAATGTAGCTGTATGCAACCGTTTTACAGTTATCTGCTAGCACCCCAGCTTCAGATAACGCATTAATCCAAAGCTCCCAGTCTTGTCCACCCATCACTGTAATAGTGTCTTTGATTTCTTGATCGGTGGCGGGCTCTACACTGGTTTCAATAATGGTGTTGTTATTAGTATTTACCGCTGTGGCAGTATACGTTTTGCCAATGGGTTTTAATGCCGAACGCACTAGTTGTTGACCATCTGGTAATTTACGTACTGGGGAAGCTAATGAGTAAACCACCATATCGATTTGACCTAGGTCTTGTTTGATTATATCAATGGCTTTTTGCTTCGCTTCATGGCTGAAAGCATCACCATTAATACTTTTTGAATATAGACCTTCGGCTTTAGCAAATTTATCGAAAGCGGCCGAGTTGTAAAAACCCGCCGTGCCAGGCTTCTTTTCAGTGCCCGGCTTTTCAAAGAACACTCCTAAGGTTGCTGCATCGCTGCCAAATGCAGCAGTAATACGGGACGACAAGCCGTAACCACTGGAAGAGCCCACTACTAAAACTCTTTTGGGACCATTTGTTATACAGGCGCTAGCCTTAGTAATATTTATTTGCTCAAGCACATTCGCTTCACAGCCTAACGGATGAGCAGTTGTGCATATAAAGCCGCGAGTTTTTGGTTTAATAATCATGGGAGTTCTTATGCTGTTGTTAATGCCATAAGAATAACCAATTTCAGCTCAATTAAAAGGACATGCTGCATCAAACATCAGGCCCCTTGTTACAATAAGCCTTTCCCCTGAGT
>JBLHVV010000080.1:0-14402 GCA_047628755.1 Crocinitomicaceae bacterium
ACAGCAAAAATAGTCACCGATGAAATTGATACGTTTACAGAGACAGGCATTAAACTTAAATCTGGCAGCACGTTAAACGCCGACATAGTGGTCAGTGCTACAGGATTAAATATTCAAATTCTTGGTGGTATAGAGGTGTCGGTAGACGGTGAACCGTATGATTTTGCAGAAAAAATGATTTACCGCGGTGTACTGTTTCAAGATCTTCCTAACTTGGGGATGGTATTTGGTTATACCAATGCATCTTGGACCTTAAAAGCTGACCTAGTCAGCGAGTTTATGTGTCGAATGATTAATAATATGGACGAAACAGGCACTCATTACGCAGTACCAGAAGATTCTGAGTCTATGGAGCATACTTCGTTCATGGATATGAGTTCAGGCTACATTAAGCGGGCATTAACTAAAATACCTAAGCAAGGCGAGAAGATACCTTGGCGCCTGTATCAAAACTATATTAAAGACATGTTCACACTGCGTTTTGGTAAGTTAGATGACGGAGTGCTGATGTTTAAAAAAGCAAATTTGGCAACAACATCCAAGCCAAAACAGAAGAGCAAAAAATGAATTAGTTATTTTTTGTTTACCAGAATCGAGGTTACGACATAAACCAGCCCTGTCTTACCAGAATCGAGGTTACGACATAAACCAGCCCTGTCTTACCAGAATCGAGGTTACGACATAAACCAGCCCTGTCTTACCAGAATCGAGGTTACGAGATATCTGGTATCCATGTCTTTCTCAATTTAGGCCGATATCGAAGAGGTGAGCTATTTAAAGCTCACAGTTAAATTCCCCTTTGTTTGCGCCTCGCATTTCAATTTTGCATTTAGTACTTAGAATCCATAATGCGCCGCCACAACTTAACTTAACATTCTCTAATCCGCCGTTAATATAACCTCCACAGCTGCGTGCAACTGGCTTTAAGTTATCTCCTTTGCACGAAACTGAAAGTGAGTCTGTACCTTCTCTAAGAGCTACGCATTTTCTCTCAATATCCAGTAGACTGAATGCTTGCCCAGGCAAGTTGCTAGCGTTTATATCGCCAGCTATGGCTGAAAAAGGCAATAATATAGCTGTTGTAAGTAAGATAAGTATTTTCATGCAGTTCTCCTTGGGATCTATTTATACTGTAGACAACCCCTGCTCATTTGCAGTGTTTTAAAGCGAACAGTTATTCATAGCTTTAATCTGGCGTAAATGTCTATAAATCGGTAGAATACGCACCCTTAATTTATTCACGTCTGGTCTGTTATTGTAATTGACTAGGAGAACCCCTTTTAGGAGCACTGAATGTCCAAGATTAACAAGATTGTTTTGGCTTACTCCGGTGGTTTGGATACGTCTGTAATCGCTAAATGGTTACAAGAAGAGTACCAAGCTGAAATCGTTACCTTTACTGCTGACTTAGGTCAGGGCGAAGAAGTGGCGCCTGCTCGTGCGAAAGCGGAAGCTATGGGTATTAAAGAGATTTACATTGACGATTTGCGTGAAGAATTTGCTCGTGACTTCGTATTTCCAATGTTTCGCGCTAACGCCATCTATGAAGGCGAGTACTACCTAGGTACATCTATTGCTCGTCCACTAATCGCTAAGCGTTTAATCGAAATTGCCAAAGAAACGGGCGCAGACGCTATTTCACATGGAGCCACTGGTAAGGGCAACGACCAAGTACGCTTTGAATTAGGCGCTTACGCGTTAATGCCGGGTATACAGGTCGTGGCGCCTTGGCGTGAGTGGGACTTGAACAGCCGTGAAAAGTTAATGGCTTACTGTGCTGATCATGGTATTCAAATTGAGAAGAAAAAAGGCCAGAAGTCTCCTTACTCAATGGACGCTAACTTGCTTCATATCTCTTACGAAGGAGATATCCTTGAAGACCCTTGGAACGAGCCAGAAGAAGACATGTGGTTATGGACCGTTTCACCTGAAAACGCCCCAGATGAAGCCACTTATTTAGAGATGGGTTACAAAAATGGTGACCCTGTTTCAATCGACGGCAAAGACATGTCAGCGGCTGAAATTATGGAATACCTAAACAAAGTAGCCGGTGCTAATGGTATTGGTCGCACCGATATCGTAGAAAACCGTTATGTGGGCATGAAGGCTCGCGGTTGCTATGAAACCCCAGCGGGTTTTGTAATGCTTAAAGCTCACCGAGCAATCGAATCTATTACCCTAGATCGCGACGCAGCTCATCTTAAAGATGAGATGATGCCTCGCTACGCCGAGCTTATATATAACGGTTATTGGTGGTCCCCTGAACGAAAAATGCTGCAAGCAGCTATCGATGCCACTCAAGAACATGTAAATGGATTTGTTAAGCTTAAGCTTTATAAAGGCAATATTACAGTTGTTGGTCGTAAGTCTGAAGATTCATTATTTGATGAGAGCATTGCTACTTTTGAAGACGACGAAGGGGCTTATGATCAAAAAGACGCAGCTGGCTTTATTAAACTGCACGCGTTGCGTTTGCGTATAGCCGCTAAAAAAGGCCGCAACCTGCTATAAACCAATGATTGAATAGCACTATAAAAAAGCCTCATCTTGTGAAAGCTGGGGCTTTTTTTGTGTCTGCTGTTTACACCATACTCATCTATTTTAAATTGCCAATACTGGTCAAAATCATAAAATAGTTTTTTTATTTAAGCTATTCTTCATGTGTATGGCCTAATCGGGTGTAGTTGTAAAAGTGTGAACTGATATAATGACCCAAAATTAAAAGCCCATTATTCCCATGAAAAAATAATGGTTAATATGAAACTGAGCGAGAAACAGTCATTAATGAGTAAAGTTGCCGCTAATAGGTACTTGCTAATTACAGCCATGATGGCGTTTTCATTTGGATCTTCTTTATTGAAGGCAAATGAAACGGGTAATGCAAATACTGATGATATTACGGCCATGGACGGTGTATTTGGAACCCAGTTAGCCTTATTGTCTGAGTCAGCTCAGGGATTGGACTCTGAGATATGGGGAGATATGGAAATTCCGGTGGTGTTAACCGCTGCCCGTCTGCGGCAGTCTCAATTAGATGCACCTGCTTCTGTTACGATTATTAATGCTGAAACTATCCAAGCACTGGGTTTTAAAGACATTGAAGAAATTTTCCGATTAGTCCCAGGTATGCTGGTGGCTTACCACAGTGGTGTAGGTGAAAAAGCGGCATCTGTCTCTTATCATGGTACAAACCTTCCAGAGCATCGCCGTTTACAAGTATTAATAGATGGTCGCTCTGTTTATAAGCCTGGTTTAGCGCGTGTAGAATGGTCTGATATTCCTTTAGCTGTAGAAGATATTGCTCGCATTGAAGTGATTAGAGGTCCTAACTCAGCAGCTTATGGCGCTAACTCTTATCTTGGCACCATCAATATCATGACTAAGCATCCACAGAGTGAAAAAGGCATTACTGTGAAAGTGACAGGTGGAATGCGAGATGTGAAAAATACTTATGTGAATATTTCTGATTCTATTAGCAATACTGAAATCATTTGGACACTAGGCAGCAAGCAAAAAAGCGGTTTCGATGTATTTTTGGATGGCGAAACGGATAACCGCGATGGTATTGAGGCTGTTTACACCACCTTATCGACTTATACTCCATTAACATCTCGTTTAAACATGGAGTGGAAACTGGGTTATAAGTCGGGGACTAATGAGCAGCGTCAACTCCTTGCTCGTGAATTAGACTATATTAGCGACGAAAGTGCTGAAGATATTGATTCTCAAGATACTTATATATTTTCAAAGATGAATATTGAGATTTCCGATACTCAATTTTCTCATGTACAAATTTATTCTCAAAAGTTTGTCCGAGAAACGGCTTGGCAGGCTTGCTTAAGTGATGTGTTTATTACGGAAGATGCTCCTGGATTCCCTAAAGTTTGTGGCGATTTTAATAAGAACTTAACAGAACAAAAGTCTGAGATTGAATATCAGCATACGTCTCAGTGGATGGATAACTTAAGGACCGTAGCTGGCTTGCGTATACGTTTAGATGAATTTGATTCAGAAACCTATAATAATGGCTATTCAAAAAATATTAATGAAAGCGCATTTACCAATATTGAATATAAGTTAACAGACAAAATACTAATTAATGCTGGTGGTATGTATGAAAAAGATGACTTAAATGGAGAATATTTTTCACCAAGGATTGCTTTAAATATTCATTTGTCACAAACCGATACTTTACGATTTATTCACTCTGAAGCCATAAGATCTCCTGATTTATTTGAGCAACGTGGTCAATGGGTGTTTAAAGTGCGAAATGCTTATGTATTAAATGGGCCATCGGTTGGCGAAGTTGATTTACCGGTAGCATCTGCAACAGGTGATTTAAGTTATGAAAAAATTACAAGTAATGAAATTAGCTACTTTGGAATTTATCCTTCACTGAATAGTCAGTTAGATATTAAGTTATTCAATGACAGCCTAACGGGGTTAATTTCTGAAGGTCTAGGACTCAGTGAACCACTGACAAACAGCAATGAATTAAGACAAAAGGGTATAGAGGGTCAGTTTAAGATCAGGCTTTCATCAAGTGACAACATCGCTTTGTCATTTTCTTACATAGATGTGAAAGATGACTTTGAGGGTAATACAGACAGTGTAATACAAGAAACTAGCTTGACTGCTGATAGAAGTGGAAGTTTATCTTGGATTCATCGTTTTTCTAGAAATACAATGCTAGGTTCGGCTTACTATCATGTAGAGAACTGGAATAAAAATGCTGTAGATGGTTCTTATACATTTTCTAGATTAGATATGAATGTTAGACATGCTATAAATTTGGCAGATAATTACACTTTAATTTTACAAGCGGCTATTCAATATCGTTTTGATGACGACCCACTGGGCCGTAGCAAAAATAACTATACTGACGACCATTTCGTTTTTGGTTCTGCCGCAATTAAATTCTAAGCTAACTAAGTCATAAGTCATAAGTCATAAGTAAGACAGTTTAAAACTCGCCAATTAAATCGCGAGTTTTCATTGTCTTATATGTTGCTCGGTAAAGTGGAGTAAAAAATTACCCTTCAGGCCATTCAATCAACATATCGTCTTCACCTTCACTGATTCTCCACCACTGACTTTCTGGCCCTTGGCCGTCTTCCCAGCCTGAGTTAGAGCAGCGTACTTGTGTTTTTAGCTCTTCACAAGCTGAGTGCGCACACTCAAGGTCATTATTCCAAGGGCTATTATTATGCTTAAACCATACGCTAGAATATTTACCAATGGCGTTGCCAAAAATGAGTACATCGTCTCCATCAACTTTCAGTTCTAAACGCGCTTCACTTTTTTTAGTAACAACTTGTGTACGCTCTATAGTGGTAAAGTGCTTGGCTAGCCATTCTTCAATTTGCTTGAAGGTAATGTCTTTGGCATAAATTTCTATATCTGGATAACGTTCCATTACTTACCTTCGCTATTTTTTTTGTCTTCAGAATTTGAAGTATTCTCTTCAGATCCAGTTAACTCATCTGTTGTTGAGTATGAAGTTGTTAATTTATTAATGTCTTTTGTTTTGTTACGATTAGATTTAATACCAAATTCAGTTTTTTCAGCTGTCTTTTTTTTTCCATTTGGACGACGTCTAAAAAAATGATACCAGCGGCCATAGGTTAAACTTAAATACCCTATTAATGCCACGACTACCCCAATGACGATTAAAAGCATACCAAAAAACGCCACTAATTCAGATAATAAAGGCTGAGCATCGTAATGTTTAGCGCTCATATAAAACAGAGCAATACCAACAAAAAATATGCATTGGCCTGTCATAAGAACCATAAAACAACGTTTATAATCTTGAGCCAGCGTACCCAGCCAGCGAACCACTTTCATCATGACGTATTCCTTTTAGTCTAAGACTATTTTTTTACGAACCCCAGATGTCTTGGTTGCTCAGTTTAGCCTGCTCATTAACCGGGGTGTCATGTGCTTCTTTTGTAGCGTTTATCACTATCTCTTCAGCAATTGGAGTAACTAGCACCTTAGGGGTGAACGAATCAATATTTACGTTTACTCGCAATTCTAACTGAGGGTTATTAATAAGTTGTTGCTGAGTTTCAGGGCTTGAGCGCCATGCATGTGGCGTCATACCTAATAGTGCTTGGGTATTTTCTGGCTGTAGCTTAATTGTAAAGTCTAGTTGCTGACGAACATCATGATTAAACTCATTTTCCATAGCTGCAACCATATCGAATTCTTCAAATTTAGGCTGTTCATATATGGCTTTCTTTAATTGCTGTAAATGAAACTTAGCTGAACTGGCTATAATCACTTTACCTTGGGGGTGACATAAGTCATGCAACGATTTTGAGTTAACTCGATTAAACATATTTAATATACAGTGCAGGCTATGAGCTTTAAATGGTGCTTTAAACCCATTTGCCACAATCCAGTTCACAGACTTTTCACGTTTAGCACCAGCTTTAATCGCGTCTTTACTAATGTCTAAGCCATATAGAGAATGCTGTACTTGGTGGTCTTCAAGTGTGTGGTGAAGTTGCTGAGTGTAATAACCTTCTCCACAAGCTAAGTCTAATAGCATGGGAGCTTCAACTTGACGTGAAAGAAAATGGTCCACCACAAGCTGGTTTACTGTGTCACTTATATTCTTATACAAACCAGAATCTAAAAACTGCTGCCTAGCGTTTACCATGGCAGCATTATCTCCTGGAGACTGACTATTTTTAGCGGTGTTCAGTAATAAATTAAAATAGCCTTGCTTGGCTTGATCAAAGCTGTGATTTTTTTCACAGCTAAGATTCTTACCTTCAAGTACCAGAGCAGATTGGCAAACAGGACAAACAAGCATGAACAATTAATCCAGTAATAAGTTTTCTAGAGTGCGTTCATAAATCTCAGATAAGATTTCTAAATCTTTAACACTAACGTGCTCATTCACCTGGTGAATCGTTGCGTTGATAGGACCAAGCTCTACCACTTGGGCACCTGTTGGTGCGATAAAGCGACCGTCACTGGTGCCGCCAGAAGTAGAAAGTTCGGTATCGATATTAGTAACGTGCTTAATGGCTTCTACTGCCGCGTCTACTAAAGAGCCTTCGTCAGTTAAAAAGGGTTGTCCATTTAGTTTCCACTCAATGTCATAGTCAAAGCCGTGTTTGTCCATTATTGCGTGAGTGCGTTCTCTTAAAACTTGTTGAGTTAATTCGGTAGAAAAACGGAAGTTAAAAACTACTTCTACTTCACCAGGAATAACATTGGTAGCACCGGTGCCACCGTTGATGTTGCTAATCTGGAAACTGGTGGCTGGGAAGGAGTCATTGCCATGATCCCACACTTCAGATGTCATTTCAGTTAAGGCTGGTGATACTAGATGAATTGGGTTTTTGGCTAGGTGAGGGTAGGCCACATGGCCTTGAATGCCCTTAACGGTCATTGTTGCACCTAGAGACCCACGGCGACCATTTTTAATCACATCGCCACATTCAGTGGTGCTTGATGGCTCGCCAACAATGCACATATCAATTTTTTCGTCACGGGCCTCAAGGGCTTCAATTACTTTTACCGTGCCGTTGATGGACGGACCTTCTTCGTCACTGGTGATCAAGTAAGAGATAGAGCCTTTATGGTCAGGGTGTTTTGCGATAAAGCGTTCAGTAGCTGTTAAGAATGCAGCCACTGAACCTTTCATGTCTGCCGCGCCACGGCCATATAACATACCATCTACAATAGTTGGTTCGAATGGAGGATAAGTCCATTTTTCTTGAGGTCCAGTGGGCACCACGTCGGTATGGCCAGCAAAGCAAACATGAGGCTTTTGTGTGCCTTTTCGAGCCCACATGTTGACCACGTCTTCAAATTCCATGATTTCAATATTGAAACCAATAGGCCTTAAAATGGCGGCCATTAAGTCCTGACATTGGGCGTCGTCTGGGGTAACAGATTCTTTTTCGATTAGCGCCTTGGCTAGTTTAATGGTTGGGCTATCAGTCATGGCTGTCTCGATCTTTAGTGGTTTGGTTTTGTTGTGTGGGCATGTCTAATTTATCTATGGAAGACAACATGCCACGCAGCATATTCAATTCAGTTTTTTCTGGTCGTGCTCGATTAAATAACCGCTTTAACCTGAGCATAGCTTGTCCAGGGTGTGCCTTAATTAAAAAGCCCACCTTGTCTAAGGTGTTTTCTAGATGCTGGTAGAACAAGTTTAGCTCATTCACTTGAGGGTAAGCTTGTTCAGTGCTTTCATAAGACTCACGTTGTGCCATGAAAATTTCGTAGCAGACTAGCTGAACGGCACTTGATACGTTCAATACCCCATATTCTGGATTGCCAGGAATATCCACATGAAAGTGTGCTTGTCTAAGGTCATCGTTATGCAGCCCCATTCTTTCAGGTCCAAATAAAATGGCGACCTTACCCTGCTGTGCCTCGGTTACAATTTGAGGTGCCGCTTCGCGGGCTTCTTTAATTGGCCAAGGATGGCTGCGAGTTCGAGCACTGGTGGCTAATACGAGCTGACAGTCGACTATGGCTTCTTCAAGGCTGGATACCACTCTGGCTTGTTTAAGTACATCAAGTGCACCAGCAGCCAATGAGTCGGCTTCTGCATGAGGATAATCAACAGGATTCACCAATACAAGGTCGTTTAAGCCCATGGTTTTCATGGCCCTGGCAGCCGCACCAATATTTCCTGGATGCCAAGTTTGAACCATTACTATGCGTATATTCTTTAATAAAGCTGAGTTCATGCAAAGGCCCTAAATTTAAGAGCGATATGTTAACACATGCGACAGGCAGCCTCTAGAAAATAGGAGTGCCTGTAATGGGTTGAGAGCGATAAATTCGTCAATGGCGGGCATGTTGGTTACAATAGTCGAAGAACGTTAGCGAATTGGTTTTGTAGACCGTCGGTAATAGACGGTTATAGGCTAGTTAAGTTAATAGGAAGCAGGATATGAGTACGCGTGCCGAACAAAAATTAAAAACTCGCCAAGCGATTATCGATGCGGCGTTAGATTTAAGTAAAGACAAAGGTTTCCCAGCTTTAAGCTTACGGGAAGTAACCCGTGAAGCGGGTATTGCTCCCGCCACATTTTATCGTCATTTTGTAGACATGGAAGACTTGGGTCTAGCCTTAGTGGACCAAGTAAGCTTGATTTTGCGCCAGATAATGCGTCAGGCACGTCACCGTATTAAAGTTAAAGGGTCAGTAATAAGTACATCTGTCAGTACTTTTATGGAGTTTGTAGAGAACTATCCTAATCTAGTACGTTTACTCAATACAGATGTAGCTTCTGGTCCCAAGCAATTTAGAGAATCGATTGCTCGCGAAACTCGTCGTTTTGTAGAAGAAGTAATCGACGATTTGGATACCCCTGGACAGCACGAGAGACAACCGCTTTTACACATAACAGAAGTAGCCGAAATGATGGTGCTGCTAATGTTTAGTCAAGGTGTAATGGCGTTAGAAATGACCGCCAATCAGCGCCAAGATTTAATTAAAAAATTAAACCTTGAGCTTAGAATAGTATTGGCAGGCAGCCATGCGTTGTATTTACAAAAGAATAGTAAGGCTACTAAAAGCGACTAATACTCACCTCTAGTGTCTGTTAATTTGAATTGGCGCTCATAGCGCCAATGAATCTTCGCGTTCCAAATCGTTAATCACTTTCCAGGTTCCACCACTTTCTTCAATCCTTTGCTGCCATTGATTCATGCGCGCCATATATTTTTTAGGGTCTAAGTTATCGGACCTTAACTTAGTTGCGTTTAATGCTATTACTTGGTAATTAGCCAGGTTAAGGCTGAAATCTCGTATGTAGCCTTTTGGTAGCTCTTCTTGCATATCACTGAAAATCATAACCACTTTTTTTGATGCTTTGGTTTCGTTTAGGTATTCGCTGGCCAATAATAAACCCCCGTTAATATCGGTATAGGCGCTGCTTTTTACCGTTCTTATAAACTCTGAAATGGTGGTGGCAAACAGGCGTTTTTGTTCATTGGCGCGGCTAGGGCGATGATCAAACGTCACCTTGGCTACTATGTCTTTTTCAGAAAAGCTACCGCTGTCTATTCTTGCCACTGCAAAGCTATCCCCAGGACCAAGATTAGCTAGGTAATAATGAATAATTTGCTGCGCTTTTTTTAGCTCAGCCGTATAAGTCCCCGATGTGTCTAAAAGAATATATAAGCCGGTAGAAGGTTTTTGTTCAGTACAGGCCGACGAGGTTAAAACTAACAGTGCGAATAAAGAAGTCTTAAAAACATGGATAAAATATCTCATTAGCTTTCCTTGTTAATAGTTAGCACAGGATCGTGATCTAATTCTTTATCAAATGGTTCATTCTCAGTGTTATTTGACTTAGGGCGTTGTTCAATTAAATGGCCTATCCACAACGGACCAAAGCAGAAAATATCGTATACATTTTTAAAGCTTTTAGTCAGTTGTTTCAAAAATAACGACACACTGCGCAGTACTGTACTAATTAATACAAATAAATTAACCATTAAACCTCCTAACACATGTCGTCCTGTGTGGATAAATGATTCAAACGGTATGGCTACAAACATCAAGATTAACGGCAGTACAAACCCTAAAGTCATTTGGCCTATCATGGGAATATTGCTGGTCTCGGTGGCTATGGGTGCAGTGTCCCCAGCCACTAAAAAGCTTGTGAGCATCGCTTTGTCAGCCACCATACCTTCGCGCATATAAGCTAAACCTGCTTCTACACAGCAAAGTGCTAATAAAAATATTATGCATACCCACCCAAATATTATGCGTTTACGATCTTCCATAAAGTGGATCACAGGAAATAATCGGGTTATACCAATAGCCTCCATAAAAAATAAGCCAACAGTGAGCTCTAGCATAATAATAACAGCCGCCGCTATATGGGCTACATCGTAGCCCGCAACCTGACTGGTAGCAGGCATTAGCTCAGACATAGGTAATGCGATTAAATTATAATTAACAAATGCGCCAAAGCCAGCAATTATAATCACCACCAACGAGATAAAAAATTGTGTTGAGTTAGACGCTTTTAATAAACGCTGTGCTTTATCTGTGCCCTTAACCATGCTTTCAAACCGGTCTACTTGCAGGTCTATTTTTTTAGCTTGCTCGTTTAAATGTTTCCAATGCTTCTCTACAGTGCTGACCTTTTCTAGTAGATGGCGCCAATGTCCCATTGAACTTTTAAGGATGCTGTGGCGCTGGCCTATATCTTTTTTGTATGTATCTGTGACTTCTTTTTGCTGAGTATGGAATGCATCGTAAATAGCTTGTAGGAGCTTACCTACCACTGCGTCATTTTTTGTGGTGTTTTTTAATTTCGCAATCGATTCAACTGCTTCTGTCCATTCAGGTAGTGGAGCGGGAACTTCACTTGTCTGGCTAAGTTTGTCTTCCATAGATGCAATATTTTGTTCTATGTTACGTTGGACTGTTGGGTATCTTGCTAGATCTTTTTCCACTAGGCTACCTAAGCGAATAAACTGACGTTCTAGTTCCCTTTCGGCTTGTTGTTTGCCATGTTCTAATAAAACTTCCTTGTTTCTTACGGACATATTTTTTGCTGATATCACTAAGCTACGGCTTAGTAATCGCAACATTTGCACTAATAAACTAGTTAGGTTATCTAGTAATTGATGAGCGCTAGGGCGAATAAAGTATAAAATCAGCATCCCGCCGATGATCGCCAGTATCCAACTTAGTATTGGTTGGCCGGGTATAAAGTTGGCAATAGACATAAAGGTTCCTTGGCTAAAATTCTATTTTGTAATAATACTATGTCTTATTTTAGCCGTCTAAAATGTGATGACATTCATATACTAATTGAGAACTAATAAAAAAAAGATCGGACTAATTAAGTCTGATAAGCAAGTATTTGAATTGCATGGCTTTTTTAGCCAAAGAAGGCGATTTCTTTAATGCGAAAATTTATTATTTATTTTTTCTCAGGTAACTTTACCTGATTCAATTAATGGTAAAGCATAAAAAAAGGGCAATTAAACGCCCTTAATGTTTAATGGCTGCAAGATAACTCGTTAGGCAGCAGGGCTAGATTTTACTTTGTCACGAATATCAAATTCTTCACGTTTTTCTAACTGACGTTCGACCTGCTCTATGGTTGGGAAGGTAACTCGGAAACGAGCGCCTTCCTGTGCTGCTACATAGTCTAAACGGGACATATTCATTTCGCAGAATTGCTTCGCAAGATATAAGCCTAAACCAGATTTATTGCTTTCTGAGCTATAGAAAGGTTCAAAAATATGGTCTAAATCGTCTATGCCCACGCCATAACCGTTATCTTGAATCTCAATAATATTCTGCTTACTGACTTTATTACGACCTACTAATACAGTTACACGAGCAAAGTCAGCATTTTTGTCCTTCGCATAATAAGCGGCATTTTCTAAGATACTATTTAATGCTTGGCGAATTTGAGTATTGTCAAAGTAAGCCTCCATAGCTGTACGGCTTACTTTAAGTTCAATTTTCACATTGTTCAAAGTCGTGTGCTCAAGCTTCTTAACCGTTGCAGCTACCCACATTCCTAAGTTTTGTTTTTCAAACTTAGTGGCTTTGGTGTTACTTAGATTTTGAACATTATTAATAATCCGCTCAATGTGTAAAGATTGATCTTTAATTGGCTGATGAAACTTATCTCCGCTGGCAATGCTAGATTGACTCATTTCTCGAGCGATAGCGTAAATGCCTTGCATCGGTTCTTTAATTTCACGAACAATACCTGCTGCAAGTTTACCTAGAGACACTTGTTTAAGGCGTTGAGCTTGTTGGTAGACAATATTGGTATCTTCAATAAACACCACCGTACCGCGGTCTGCCCCCGGCATAAGTGGAGCAAACATCGGTTGTACTTTTGCCGTGGTTGGACCAGCTTTAAATGTGCTTGGTTTGAAACCAGGGAATTTAGTATATTCTAGGTAAGCTTGATACAGTTTGTCTGGTAATACCCTCACCGGACCAGGAAACCCTAACAAGCGTTGAGCAGCCGTATTTTGAAATATAATTTCTTCATTTTCATTTACGACTAGTACACCTGTTTCTAGGCGTTTAAGTACCAACTTTGTTAGTTGCTCCATGCTCAGCAGGCTATCAGCTTGTATGCGGTTAATATCAACTGATAAGTGCAAGCGTTTAACTAAGGCTTGAATGACAAATGCAGTGATAAAGAAAATAAACCCAAGAGTTCCCGCATTTACGTAATTATAAGCCTGTCCTTCTACCGCAAATCGATTCTCTACAAACAGCAAACATATTGCAGCCCATGCACTTATTAATAGACCTTTTTGACCTGTCAAAAGCGAATTTCCAACCGCGATACCAACGATCATCAAATAGCTTAAGCTATTGCCGGTTCCACTAGAATAAATTAGTGCTGCTATTAAAGTTATGTCTAATAAGAAGAATGCCAGTAGGTGATCATAATGAGCTTGTCCAGCACTGAATGCCAATGCTAAAAATACAATAGTAATTGAGGCATGTAGTGATAAAACCATTGGATAAATCTTAGGGTCATTAATACCCAAAAAGCCCAAGTCTATATCGGAGAAATAAAGCGATACAAGCGTAACCGTTATAATCACACTAAACATACTAAAGTACTTAAGTATCCTTAATCGGTCCAGCGGCAAAAACGGTTTGTCTAAAAGATCCTGATCCATAGGTCTTGTTAATCCATAATATTTAATAATGAGCCGATTGTATTATTAAGTTTAGAATATTGGAACTAGCAGGAAATCTAGGTCCTAGGCAAATTGAATTAGTTTATCCAGTATTTTCATAGTTTAGGTCAAGTATTGTGACAAGAGTCACAAAAAAAGTATCTTTAGGGCTCATTAATTGGCCTAAGGCGTCAATTTAAGCCATTTCCACATAATTTATCATTTAAAATTATAAGGTTAATTGTTTTCAGTTTCGCTTATAATATTTAGCTATATGCAAGTTGTGTATAAAAAACCGAGCAAGTGCTCGGCTTTTTTAGTAAACAATTCCCATTAATAGTAATTAGATTAAGTGGCTAATAAAGTTAATGAGCTGTTTTTGATTAATTATTTGAATGGAGTTCATCGTTTAATTCAATTGCTGTTTTATTAGTGACACATTGAACAGCACCACTAACAGAGTCACGACGGAACAAAAGGTCTGGCTTATTTGCAAGGTCGCGTGCTTTAACAACTTCAACCACAGCTTTGTTTTCATCTAATAATTGAACCTTGGTACCGGCTGTAATATATAGACCAGACTCAATAGTGCATCGGTCTCCTAACGGAATACCAATACCCGCGTTAGCGCCGATTAATGAATTCTCGCCAACGGATATAACAATGTTGCCGCCCCCAGACAATGTCCCCATAGTTGAGCAACCTCCACCTAGGTCAGACCCTTTACCGACAAATAC
>JBLHVV010000081.1:0-14258 GCA_047628755.1 Crocinitomicaceae bacterium
TAGCCTGCGGTCATATCTAAATTCAAGACATTTACGAATGCAATATTACATTCACTTGCACCGTATAATTCCATTATGTAATGCACACCAAAACGACGCCTGAATTCCATCCATATATCTGGACGGAGCCCGTTTCCTCCCATTACTCTCAAGCTATGGTTTCTATCGGTATCTTTAGCAGGTTGATTGAGTAAATAACGGCATAGCTCGCCAATATAACAGCAAGCGGTTACGTGGTATTTTCTACAGTCATCCCAAAATCGGCTGGCACTAAATTTTCTCGCTAATACCATGGTAGCACCAGCGCCCACTATGCTTGCCCAAGCTACGGTTAATGCATTGTTATGATATAGCGGTAGGCATACGTAAAAGTTATCATCTTTACGTAATCTAAATGCCGACAACCCAAATATCCCCATTGCTTTTACCCAACGAAAATGGGTCAGGATAGATGCTTTTGGTAGACCAGTAGTTCCTGATGTGAATATGTAATAGGCAGATTGTTTCATTTGAACTAGCTTAGTGCTTTCTGGATTTTTTTTAGAATTAGATTTAATGGCAATATTTAAGTCTGTGTAGCCTTCTGGGGCGGCATTTGTAGTGCCGTCTTGCATATAAAAGTGCTTGCAAGTGGAGCTTACTGGCAAGCGACTTCTTATGCTTTCGTAGGCGTTAACGGATTCTTCACCAATAACAATCATCTTAGGTTCAACCACAGTAAAACTGTGCAACAACACATCGTCACGCTGTGTGGTATTGATCATGCTCACAACGGCGCCCAGTTTAGTAATAGCCAAAACGTTAACTAAAGTTTCTGGACGGTTTTCCATCATCAGAGAAACTGTGTCGCCACTTTTTATGCCTAAAGAAGCATAATGATGACTAATTTGGTTGGCCCATTGGTTAAATTCTGAGTAACTATATTCAACCTCTTCGTAACGAAGAAAGCATTTATCAGGTTGTTGTTTAGCACGAGTCTCAAATATCAGCCCAAGTGAACTGAATTTTTCGGCTTTTGCGGTGGCTAAGTAATAAAGTCCCTTAAGAATACGGCCAATATCTGGCACTATACCCATCGTTCCTTTTAATACATTTAGCCCTGTAACGGGTTTAGGATCCATAATTGGAAGCCTCCAAGCAATTATTATAATTATTCGCTATGGTGGCGCTGGCAGCTAAGGTCAACTATACGTATTATCTATTGTAATGCACTCGACCAAGTACGCCATTTATAACGCTTAATATTAAGGTATAAAAAATATGTTGATGGTTGTTTCACCTGCAAAAACATTAGATTACGAAACTGAACTGCCTATTCATGAGTTTACTCAACCAGAAATGCTTGAGGAGTCACAGCAACTTATTGATCAGCTTAAAAAATTAACACCGACTGACGTAGCTAGCTTAATGAAATTAAGTGATAAACTGGCTGATTTAAATGTCAATCGTTTTGCTCATTGGAAGCGGCCATTCAACGCTGACAACGCTCGACCAGCTATCTATGCTTTTAAAGGAGATGTGTATACAGGGTTAGATGCGTATTCCTTTACTAAAAAAGAAATGGAATTTGCCCAGAAACATTTGCGCATGCTCTCTGGCTTGTATGGTTTACTGAAGCCATTAGATTTGATGCAACCTTATCGGCTAGAAATGGGCACCAAATTCTCTAACAATAAAGGAACTAATTTATATGAGTTTTGGGGCAATACAATTACCGATAAATTAAATGAAAACCTTAAGAAAAATGAAGTGATTTTAAACTTAGCATCAAATGAATATTTTAAATCAGTGAAAATTAAATCTTTGAAAGGAGAGGTGATTACACCTGTATTTAAAGATCAGAAGAGCGGACAATATAAGATCATTAGTTTTTATGCTAAAAAAGCACGAGGCATGATGGCACAGTATGTTATCAAGAATAAAATAAATGACGTTGAAACGATTAAACAATTTGATGTTGCTGGATATCGTTTTTCAGAAGTACAATCTAAAGGCAATGATTGGGTGTTTTTACGTGCTGAAGCTGATGTCTAACTGGTTAAAAATCTGTTTCCTTTTATATTCAGTTCAGGTGACGGCTGCAAACCCGTCACTTGATTGGAAGACTCATGAAAGTGAGCATTTCTTAGTGCATTATCCCCATGAGTTGGGGCCGCTTGTTTCTAAAGTGGTTAGGTATGCCGAGGGTAGTCACGAATTGTTATCCGATTTCTTCCAATGGGTACCCAAAGATAAAACCCATGTGGTTTTATTGGATGACTTTGATCAAAGTAATGGCTATGCCCAGCCTATGCCAAATAATACTATTACCCTTTTTACTCAGCCCCCTACCGACGGTGAACTTCTGGTTTATGATGATTGGTTAAAAATGCTAATTCACCATGAATATACTCATGTATTACACATGGATAAAGTTTTGGGTTTTCCTAGCTTTTTAAGGAGTGTCTTTGGACGTGTATTTTTCACATTCCCTAATGCACTTCACCCAAACTGGTTCGCCGAAGGTTTAGCCACCTATCAAGAGAGTAATGTTATAAATGGAGTAGGGCGAGGAGATTCCGATTTATTTGAGATAATGATGAGAGCTGAAGTTGAGGCCGGAATTAAAGATTTGTCTCGAATAAATACAGTTAATGCGCATGATTGGCCATACAATACGGCATATCTATACGGTGTATACTTTTTTAAGTTCATACACGATGTTTATGGTGAAGAAGCTATTAAACAATTAGTAAATAATTACAGTGATAATGTAATTCCTTATAAAGTGGATTCAAACTCGATCTCTGTTACAGGTAAGTCATTAACCCAGTTATGGCCAGACTTTAGTCAATATTTAAACAGTTATTTTCAACCTCAAATTCAAAGATTTAATAATACTGAAGAAACAAGTTTCAAGGTATTGAGTGATGAGCATGAGGCTTATGGTTTAATTGCCAAGGGTATTGACGATGATATTTGGTATTCTGCAGAAGACAAACAGTTGGGCCCCCATCTGTATAGATACCATTCTGCTAAAGAACAGCAGATGATTGAGCTTAATTCTATGGCGACTATGGATGTGAGCACCAGTGGTGAGCTTGTTATCAGCCAAATTGAATACTGCAGTGATTATTCACAGTATTATGATTTATATCTATACGATCATACAAATGAAAAGAATATACTTAAAAAAATAACCTCCTGTGGTCGCTATCGTTTTGCAAAATGGATAGATGAAAAAATGATTTTAGCGCTTCGATATTCTGAAGGAAAGCCTTATTTAGATATCTTAAACCGCAAAGGACAGGTTCTCGAGTCTGTTTGGAGTGGTGATCATAATATTGTTTTATCAACCTTTGATGTTTCCGTTATTGAACCTAATAAAACTAAGAATAATTCCATAAATAATTCCATAAATAATTCTATAAATAATTCCATAGTTAATTTAAGTGATGAATTAAATATTGTTGCATCCATCAAGTTCGGCTTTAAACAATGGGGTCTTTATGAATTTGATGGCGATAGCTGGCGTCTGTTAGAAAAAAATAATAGCAACCCAATTTACCCAACTATAGAGGGTGATAGTATTGTATTTATACAGTCAAATAATGGGCTGTCTGAAGCTCATAGATTTAATGCTAGTGGTGAAGTAGAACGTATTACTCATTCTAGAACTGGGATCAAGCAAGCCTTTAAAGCTAATGCTGATGAATTAATAGGACTTAGATACAGCGCGCAGGGTTATCAGGTTGTTTCTTTAGAAGACAAAATCTATTCAGATTTATATATCAGCGATCAAAAAAATCAATCCGTCGATGATCCAATCGCTATTAATTTAACTGCCGACAAAGATTATGCTGCGTATAAGTCGTTATTTCCCACATACTGGTTCCCCGTTTATTTTAATGACGAAAATACTAATAAAATAGGGGTTTTTACTAGTGGCTCTGATGCTTTGAACTCTCATGTTTATAACTTTCAAATTAATCAAGAAACAAAATCGGATAGCACCTTAGTAATCGCTGATTATATCTATGACAATCGTCTGCTGCTGGGCATTAATCAAGATATTGATTTTTTTAACGAGTTTGATTCTAAAAAAATCTATAAGTATTCTGAAACTTGGTTTGCAGGGTATATTGCTCCTTATGTAAAGTCAGCCGAGCAATACTATCCATATATGGCTGTTTCTAAGACCAGTAATTATTTGATTAATGGCGAGAATAACCACAGAGTTTCTAATATAGTCACTGATAATTGGATTGCATTCGGTATGAACTATTCAAACCTTAAAAGCACTAGGTGGTCTCTAGAAGCATCTCAGGGTTGGCAAGCAAGAGTTACTCTAGAGAATGCAGATGCGCTAGATAACGCCCAGCTATACGGCAATATTGTTAGTATAGATTTAAAACATTATCAGCCTTTAAGTAATCGGCATATATTAGCTCAACGTTTGTTTGTAGGTTATAGCCTCGATAGTAACGATCTCTTTCAGTTAGGTGGGGTACGGAGCGATACTTATGTGGGCCCAGGTATTCAAATTAAACAAAGAGTATTCCCATTACGTGGTTTTTCCAGTGGGCTATCTGGTTTAACCAATAGCAATATTGCTTTGCATAGCTTTGAATACCGGTTGCCAATTAGCTGGACAGATAAATCTTTTATGATGCCTCCAGTCGGGTTAAGTGGTTGGTCGTTAAGAGGATTCGTCGATACAGGTACTGCATGGGAAGATTCTGCTAGTCAGAATTCCTTTTATACAGGGGTAGGAGCAGAAGCCATTTTGGATACCACGGTTGCTTATTATTTGGGTTTACGTGTTAGAATTGGAATCGCCAAAGGGCTAAACTCTGAGGGTGAAAATACTTTATATATGGAATTAGGAGGTTCGTTTTAATGAATACTAAAAAATTAGTCGTTCTCGCTATGTTTGTCTCTCTACTAGTAACTGGGTGTGCTTCGGCTCCTCAGATGCTGAAAGTATCTCCAATCTTAGTGTTAGATAATTTACAGGGCGTCACTATTCCTGTGGAGTTAGTGATATCTGATCAACGAGAAAATGTTAATTTGCTAGGTTATCGTACCGCTAAAAATGAAAGCGAAATTGGCTTTTCTCAATCGGTTGCAAAATCAATGGGTGAATCTATACAGTCTGCTCTTATTCATCAAGGCGTTAGAATTTCTAAAGATGGTAATGCCGGATCTCGATTAGAAGTGCAGCTCAATCAATTGAGTTATACCACTCCAGACGAAAATTGGGTTAGTAGTATAGAAGTAAAAGCAGAAGTATTATTGGTACTGAGTCGTTCTGAAGCGGTGTTAAAGAAGCGTTTTAACGCTAATAGAAAGCAAGATGTTATTGCGGCCCCAACAAAGGAATTTAATCAGGAATTTATGAATACACTGATTTCAGAATTAATAAATAAAGCATTGAATGACAAAGAGATTGCGAGTTTTTTAAAGTAATATTTAAAATTATAAGCTTTCAATTTTTTTACATTTCAGGGGATTGTTCAATTGGAATTACCAACTTGGTTAAATAACCTTTTATGGGATTATATTGCAGTATCTTATTTTTTACTAATCTGGATTGGCTATAACGTATTTGCAAAGCGAATGGCAACCAAATCTCATTGTTTGGCGTCAATACTCCATGTCCACCGAGTTTGGTGGATGCAGAGGATGCTAAAGCGAGAAAATCGTGTTGCTGATGCAGCTTTATTAGCAAATTTAGAACGTAACGTTAACTTTTTTGCATCTACTACAATGCTGGTTATAGCGGCTATTTTAACGGCTTTAACTTCTAATTACGATTTTACAATGTTTGATTCTGAAGGAATGGGAAATCAAAACTCTCAATTTAAACTATTTATGCTGCTGGCTATTATGGCATACGCTTTTTTTAGCTTTACTTGGTCTTTAAGACAGTTCGGCTTTGCCAGTGTGCTAATTGGTGCAGCGCCAGATGTTTCTCAATTAGACATTACGGCTAAGCAACGTAAGGAATATGCATATTCAACCGCTCAAGTGATGGATCAAGCAAGTCACGCGTTTAACTATGGTCTAAGGGCGTATTATTATTTGCTAGCCTCTATTACTTGGTTTATACATCCATTGGCCTTTATGTTGGCCACAACTTGGGTGGTAGTCGTTTTATATAGGCGTGAGTTTAGGTCCAAACCCGTTCAAGTGATGGTAATGGATATAGATATATTAAAAGCGAAAGAAAACAATAAAGTAAGTTAAGGCAGGCGACTAAAGCTAACAATTGATAATGTACAAACATCCAGCCAGTTAAGCTACTACGCAAATGCGTAACTAGGCTAGGTATTTGTTTCTACTCATAAATCATTTCCAGTGTTCACAACCTTGCGGTTATGCCACTTCAGAAATTTCTTCGTGAGAACGTTTACTACGATATTGAGCAGGGCTCATGCCTACGTATTTAATAAAAATACGATCTAGCGTACGACGACCTGAAAACCCTATTTTCATAGCGATTTGCTCAATGCTTTGCTTGTTATCAAATAACAAGGATTTAGCTTCTTCAATCCTCGACTGGGTCAAGATAGATTTTAAGGAAGTACCTTCTTGTTGAAGGTGGCGATTCAAGGTGCGAGAGCTAATGTGAAAAAGTTCTGCAACTTGTTTTTGAGTGGCACTGAATTCAATTCTATTCTGAACAAGTGCTTGGCGAATTCTATCGCTAAGCAATGCACGATTATTGATCTTCTCTGCCAGGTTTTTCACTTCTGTTTTTATCATATTCATAATGTGTGGGTTTGACTTGTGAAGTTGTTTATCGAGCCAGAAAGCGGGAAATACTACTGATACTTCTTGGCAGTTAAACCGGACTGGAGTGTGTAACCATCTTTCATAAGACCTTTCATAGCTTGGAGCTTGGAAGGGTAATAAAAGTTGATTGATTTTGAATTCACGTCCGCAAATTTGTCGTAACCAGTGACAGGTAATCGATAGGATGAAGTCAATTCGTACTCGTTCATCTTCGTTTACTTGATGGCTAAATGGAAACGTAATTTTGACGCTCCCATCCCCTTTGCGACTGAAAATTGGCGGTGCTTCATCACTGAACAGAATGTAGTAACGGTTGAGGTATACCAATGCTTCACTGAGGTTGGAACAACATAAAAGCAAGTGCTGCAATAAATTGTATGAACGTGCCTCTAAGCTGGCTCCTGCACTTAATCCTATGTCGCTTTTCCTTGTATAAGCTTTCAGCCCATTAAATAGAGCATCTACCTTATGCATGGCAAGGCGGTTATCAGGGTCGTTTAACAAACTCACATCAATCTGTGCATTGTTAATACTCCCCACCGTGTCAAATCCAAGAGACTTCACATGGCTGATAACGGGATTGACAAGTGATACAGATAAGCAATCGGATGTCACCGTAATTATCCTTTTTTTATTTTTATATTTGGAAATTCTGTTCACCTAGTAAAATGCACTTAATGTGCCATTTTTGGGTATTCCTCAAGAATGGCAGGTATGGCCTAGGTTTTTTTTACCAGAGTAAGCTAGACGCAGAGGCATATAATAATAATTTGTTACTAGCTGTAACCTTATTGGTAACAGTGGTGGGTACAAACGGCCACTTTTATAATATTTCATTATTAAAAATGCGCTTCAAGTGAGAGCGTTACACTTTCTAAAACTGCTTTTGGAAAGTCCACTGCATTTAGTGTGGTTATTGAATATTCAGTCCTAATGGCTAACCAAGAAAATGGCTTGCCAATTAATCCATATCCATACCAAAAGTCTACTGCTTGAGATTTTAATTTTTCACCGTCTCTGCGGCATGTAGACAAGGTGCCACAAGGGTTCTGATTCACTGCCAGTGCATCGGTTGTTAGATTGCCCGATGAGTCTTCAGGGATTCTTATTCCATAGTACTGGAACGTCTGTGAGTCAGCTTGCCAAAGTAAAAAGCTAGCCCGAGCATAAATCTGTAACCAGCTATTTATGGATTTTTTTAATTTGAGTCCAGAGCCAATACCTTTAGTTTGTATTGAACTGGTTCCAGAGTACTGCAAGCCTCCATTGGACACAGCTGTAGTGCCATATCCTTGTTGCTTAAAGGATCCAAAATCATCTGATTCACCTAGTACGGGATCAATATAGATAGGGTCATCATATGAAGATTTACCGAAATCTACGATAGTGAATTCTAAATCTAATACGCTGTTTGCATGACTACCAAAATCTAGACGCATACCATCTTCTTGTTGGTCGAATGATTTAGAGCTATTAAATGATTTTGCAACACCTATAAAACCGGCAAAACTTGGCGCAGATAGAATTAACAAGACAAAAAAGGGCATATAGTGTCGGTGTTGCATATGTATCTCAATTTTTATTATTTTTATTATTTTAACCAGCTATGACTCATGTGTCATTGAATAGTAGGGTAATTCCTTGGTCATTTGAGGAACGTTTGTATCGTTTAGGTGCAGGTGTGATTGTGGCTTTCGATAATGTGGGAGAAACCAACTTTGGTTAAGTGTTGCTTTAAGTGGTTGCCAATAAATCCAGATGAATAAAAATAATTATCAGCCGATTTATCTATTAATGATGTATTTAATAGCTTTTGTACTCTTGTTGCTATGGCTTTGCCAGAGTCAATCCAGCTAATTTCAGGTGCTAGCATTTCTAGCTCTTCTCTTAAAAGTGGGAAATGCGTACAGCCAAGAACTACATGTTTGCATTCAGCGAGGATAAATGGCTGGATAATATCCTTTATTATTTCTTCTTTAATGAAACCTCCATTTAGTTTTTCTTCAGCGAATAAAACTAATTGTGTGCTACCGATACGAATAACAGAGTTATTTTGTGTGTACTGTAAAATAAGGTTGTCTATGTAGGGGCGGGCAATAGTAGCGGGTGTAGCAAGAAGGCCAATACAATTAGAATTTGACTGCTGCAAAGCCGTTTTAATAGCAGGCACCACACCAATTATGGGAGTCTTAATATTATTTCGTAATGTTTTCAGAGAAAGCGTACTGGCTGTATTGCATGCGACGATAATAAGGTCTGGTGAAATATTATTATCTAGATTGATTAATTGGTAGGTAACTTGTGAATTAAGCCAATCATCGTTTTTTTCACCGTATGGAGCTGCGGCATGATCTGCAAAATAATGGTATTCGGCTTGGGGAAGAACTGCTTTAACTTCATTTAGAATACTAATGCCGCCAATCCCCGAATCAAATAATAGTATGCGGGGCAAGTTTAGTTCTCTATGTCTTGATTAGCATTAATCTGTTTTTTTAAAATCTCTATTGTGTTTAACAATTTGAGTTTTTCTCTACTCCAAGCCTCAATCTGTATACCTATATTTATTTGAGTTTCAGCCTGTTTACTAACCGTTTCTGCAGTTTGAGTAATTGAAATAGATTGGCTATTAAGTTTTAGGTGGCTAACGTCGTTACTATTTAACGCAATGGCTATTCTACTTAGAAGTTTTTCTATAAATAGAATATATTCTTCAGCTGTTTTAGGTGTCAATCTAGTGATGGCTTTTGCGGCTATCGCTACGTTCTCTGCATGGATTGCAAAGCGAACGGCGCTATTAGATTTTTCTTTTATGGAGTCTCTTTGTTCGGGCGAGGTTTCAATAAATAAAGATAGTTTTTCAATATATTTTTCGGCGGCTTTATAAGTATCCGTTGCAAAATCTTTAGCATCAGTGTCCTTAGCCTTTTGTAATGCTTTTTCAGCGATGCCTAAGTATATGATTTTTAGCATCTTAGTTTCTAATTTATTTATATTGATTAGAGTTTTATTTTGTTGATCGATTGCGATAGTGACTTTGTTCTCTTCTACTAAAATAAATGATTTTTTTAAGCTTTCTTTAATGTCTAGGTATTCAGAGTTTAAAATACTTTGAGTGTTTAGCTTTTCTAGCATGGCAAGTCCATCAAAGCTTAGCTTTAGCTTATCTAGGACTTTAACCTTGTTATTTAATCCTTTCATATAAAATTCTTGTACAGAAAGTGCTAAAGCAGCTACTTCATTATTTTCTCTATTACCTTTAATTGAGTTCTTTAGATTATTCAATGCTGTATCTGCTTGTGCCATATTGTTTGGGCTGAAAAAGATAATGTTCTGTTGTTCTGTTTCCAGTTTTAATTCATATGCTCGATCAATAATTGACTGTAGCTCATTCATATTTATTTTGGTTTGTGGACCAACTTCATGCCCTATAACTTCTCTATCCTCAATTGTATTAGTAGCGCAGGCTGTTAGTAATAAAAAACATAAGATAGCGATTGTATGATTGATCATGCAAAAATTCCGTTAGATATTCTACTACTCAAAGCTATGCTCTGCGAGTTTCTTGGTGTCACTAAGAACATCAGCTTTGTGCTGTGCTTCCAGTTTGGCTCGATCTTTATCTAATTTATATTGCTCTTTTTTAGTCAATGCTAGATAGGCATCTCTAATAGGCATAGCTGCGGTTGCATCATAATGCTTATATATATATTGAAATTCAATGCGCATTTTTGGGGAATCGTCCACCTTATTTATTAAGTACTCTAATCTCATGCAGCCCTCTGTAATCTCACATTGCTGCTGAGACATAGAGTTGGCAATAAAGCGAATGTCTTTTATTAATACGTTGCGATTTTGTAGCCAAGCGTCTTGATTCTCTTTTGACTGCTGATCTTTTTGCTTATTCAAAAGCAATACTTTATATAAAAGGTAGCCTGCAACTATAGTCAAAGTTGTGACTATGATTAGGGCTGATATTATGAAAATATTCATGAATTTTATAACCGCCAAGTTAGTTGTTAAAATAGGATTTTAGCGCTTTTAATTAATTGATAAGTGAGCGCAATAAATACTTTGCAATACTTTAATCACCTCTTTGGCTTTACTGCCTTGAAGTGAATAGTAAATAGTTTGTGCATCCCTTCGGGTTTGAACAAGCTCCTCCCTTCTAAGCCAAGCTAAGTGCTGACTTAAAGCTGATTGACTTAATACAACTCTCCCATTTAGCTCTGATACATTCATTTCACCTTGAACCAATGAGCATAAAATCATTAAGCGACTTTCGTTGGCCAGTGCTTTCAGCAGCTTTGCGGCGTCTTGGGCATGCTCCTTCATTTCTTGCCCAATATTAATATCCGTCACCAAATAGCCTCTAGTTCAATATAATATAACCAATTTACCATAATTTTAGATTCCTATCTAAATTAGTAGCGGCTTAATTGTGAAAAAGCATTATGACTCAAATATTGTTTTTTCAGCCTTTTTATATAAATAGTGCTTTGTTTGTGCCATAAACAGAGCTGCTCTTGTGCTTTTTAATTATATTCTGCTATTTTTATAGATAGATCTAATAATAAAATAGGAATAGGAATAGGTTATGGCCTTTTCAAATCGTTGGGTGCTGGCAGACGGTACACTTAATGACCAGCCAATCACCATTCGATATCGAAGCGAAGTTCAAGTTGAACTGGACTCGGGTGATTACGGACAGTGTATTCAAATCTCTTGGGATGCTGAAGAGGTGGATCCTGAAACAGGTTATCCATCTGTATCTGAATTAGAAAAAATTGATGCTTTTAATATTAAACTGATGGAAGCTATTGAACCCAGTGAACACGGCATAGTGGTAATGGTGCTGATGGCGCAAGGGATTAACCAATGGATCATTTACGTTAGAAGTAACGAAGAGATCCAAATAGATTTAAATACAATCCCAACAGATACTGGGCTTTATCCTATCGATGTAGTGTCAGAAGAAGATGTTAGTTGGAACAACTTTACTGAGTTACGTGAGGCCATTAAGGTCCAGTAACCTTCACATTCTAAATTACTATTTGAAATGGGCTTTTGGCCCATTTTAAATATTACTTCTTACGTTTCTTTTTCTTTTTCTCAGCTTTTTCGAGTTCTTTTTGTTCCCTTGCGGCGGCTGTTTGAGCTAATAATATCTCTTCTTTAATCATATGCTCTGGTGTTTCATAGCTAATGTGACCAAACTTTAAACTTCTAAGCTCGTGAATCAGTATTTCAGATGCTTTATATTCATCTACATGGCCACCTGATTTTATACAGCCTCTTTTACGTCCAATTGCATCTATTACTTCATGGCCTTTTTCAGGGAGTTGATCTAGCTTAAAACGCTCTTTTAGTTGCTCGGGGTACATTTCAAGAAGCATTTCAGCAGCAAAGTCAGCTACTTCGTAATAATCTAAAGCTGTGTCTCTTACTGCGCCGCTAGCGGCTAGCCTGAATCCACTTGCCACATTGTGTATTTTTGGCCATAAAAAACCAGGGGTATCAGACAAAACTATACCGTCATCAATACGAATGTGTTGCTGGTTTCTAGTTAATGCCGGGAGGTTACCAGCTTTTGCAATTGTTCTGCCTGCTAGAGTATTGATCATGGTAGATTTGCCAACATTAGGAATACCCATAATCATGGTGCGTATATTTTGCTTTTTATCCCGTCGATTAGGCAGCATTTCATGGCAGTATTGTGTAATCAGCTTGACTTGTTTCTTGTCTATACCAGATATAGCGATAGCCTTGGTATTCTCTAAGCTGTTGAAATGTGTTAACCATTGCTCAGTAATACATGAGTCTGCAATGTCCATTTTGTTTAATAGTTTTAAACAAGGCTTACCATTTAACAGGCCTGGAATAAGGGGGTTTTCGCTGGAGTAGGGAAGCCGAGCATCTAATACTTCGATAACCAAGTCTACTTGAGGCATTGCTTCTGCAATCTGTTTGCGAGCTTTGTGCATGTGGCCCGGAAACCATTGAATCGCCATAAATATCCTAGATCAAAAAAGTACATTTTAACTGGTTGCGCGGTGCAGTGAAAGGAATAGAAATAGGTTGTGAATAAAACACTATAAAAAAAGGGCTAATAAACAAATATTAGCCCTTATTTAGCATTTTTAAGTGGTTATCCAAAAATGCTATTTTCTTTTAGAATTCCTTGATTTGAACTGTCTTCTTCAGAGTCATCTGATTCGGCAGTAATTACGGAATCTAGCAGATCTTCATTGCTTAATTCAGGTTCAGTGGGAATAGTGTCATCAACCATATCTTGTTGAGGTTCAGTAATCGCCGTAGCAGCAGATTCGTTATTTAAAACGGCTTTTGCAGCTTGAGCTTGCTGCATAGTTTTCTCTTTCTCAGCTTTACGCTCTTCTTTTACGCAATTTTTATCTTGCTGAATCCAGTTGGTCCCTGAAACTTCTAAGCTAGGCATGCCTTGATCTTCGGCAATCTCTGCAGCAATGCC
The DNA here is from genome assembly GCA_047628755.1 of Crocinitomicaceae bacterium. Taxonomy (GTDB): domain Bacteria; phylum Pseudomonadota; class Gammaproteobacteria; order Pseudomonadales; family Oceanobacteraceae; genus Bermanella. The sequence continues at coordinate 13,265 of JBLHVV010000081.1, forward strand.
CTTGGCAAGCTCGTCTGCATCTTTGGCAAGAATTTTACGTTCAATTGGCTCTAAAGCACTGAACATATCTAGCAATGCTTGGCTGACAGCTTCTCGCACTAACAAGTTTTTATCTTTGTTAAAGCGTTTAGATATGGTGCTAATTAAAGCCATATCTGCACTGCTTACTGTAATTTCAAGAGGTGTGAAAGTCGCTTCTTCCGCTTTGCGGGCGATTTCTTCTTGATAAAATTGTTCGATTAATGTTTGGGCTTTGCTCATCTTGAACCTCTTTTTTAGCGATGTGTATTTATACTTGTGGGGATGACTGGTGTCAAGGACATCTGTATATCCATACATGGTATTAAATTATGGTACAAGGTATAATTTGACCACTTATGAGTATAATTTATCTGCGTTTTAGTGGTCAGTGCTTTAGAGACTAATAATAGACAGGCCGATAATTAAGTCCATAGATAATTCTTAGAGAGTCCAATGATAAAAGAATCAATAGAAAAGAAACTAAAGTCGTCGTTTTCAATCGATGTATTAACAGTTGAAAATGAAAGCCATAACCATAATGTACCGGCAGGTTCAGAGAGCCACTTTAAGGTTGTCTTGGTTAGTGATGATTTTAAAGGTTTGAACAAGGTGAAGCAGCACCAGCAGATATACAGAGTACTGGCGGAAGAGTTGGCGGGTGAGGTCCATGCACTTGCTTTGCATACTTATGATAGTCAAGCTTGGGCATCTATTAAAAAAGCACCAACATCGCCAGATTGTCTGGGTGGAGATAAATAGCCTAAATTGACATGTGATTTCAGTTAAAAAATGGACGTTGCTATGGATTGTTGTAAAGGTATACTTTCGTTGCACCAAAATAACTATAAATAAAAATAAAAATAAAAAGGAATCTCACATGAAATGGCTAAATACATTTACCGCAACTGCTTTGCTATGCATGAGTATACCAACCCTAGCCGAAATCGGCCCATGGGAGCTAGAGGCTCATGAT
>JBLHVV010000082.1:0-14073 GCA_047628755.1 Crocinitomicaceae bacterium
CCGTACAGTAGGCGCTGGTGTTGTAGCTAAGATCAACGAATAATAATTATTCGCTGAACCAGTAACATGCTAAAAAAGGTCTCTTCGGAGGCCTTTTTTTATGCCTGTTGATAGGTTTTGGTCCTGCACACAAGTGGAGGTATCTCTTAACCCCCCGTTTCCGCAACACATTTTTTTAATAAATAATTTGAAGAGAATTGTCTGTGAGTAAAGTTAAAAATCTAAAACAGTTGCTCAGGTAAATAGTTTTCATTAGGCAAATCGTCAATTGATTCAAACTCTGAAATAGTGGTCGGCGCCTGTTCAATTTGCTTGGGTACATTCTCAACTCTGAACGTTTCGAATATAGCATTGTTTTGGCCTGAGTAGGCTCGATTGCCAGTATCTGGATCAATTCTTACACTTACTAAACCATCGGGGCGTTTAATCGGAGCGTCTTCTATGCCTTCTAAGGCTGTTGCCATGAAGTCTACCCAAATTGGAAGGGCGGTGTTGCTACCAAATGCATTTCTACCAAGTGTTCTCGGACTGTCAAAACCAACCCAAACATTAGCAACTAACTTATTATTATAGCCAGAAAACCATGCATCTTTTTGATCGTTAGTAGTGCCAGTTTTACCCGCTAAGTCATTTCTTTTGAGTGCCAGTGCACGTTTCCCAGTGCCACGTTTAATAACGTCTTTTAACATTGTGTACATCAAATAGTTAACTCTACTGTCCATGACCCTTGTAGCTAGTGGCGGAAACTGAGCTGTGAAGTCTTCTAATGATAGTGGTAAATCATCATCATTAACCGGTAAGGCGTTAACATCCAGAAATGGACCATTTGGATTTTTGGCCGTGTATTTTTTTAAAACTTCTTTGTGTTTCTGGATACTGTCGGAGCATGGTTCGCATACAAGTTCTGACTGGTGTTCGAATAGAGTTACACCTTCATTATCCTGTATTGTTAAAAGGAAATGAGGGCTTACACGGAAGCCTCCGTTTGCTAATGAATTATAGGCGCTTGCCATTTCATACGGAGTTAACCCCGAGCTACCAAGTGCCAGAGAGAGATCTCTATTTAACTTGCTGCTAGGAATGCCTATGTTAGAAATATAACGAATTGTGCGACCAACTCCAGTTCGGCTAAGCAGTCGAATAGATACTAGGTTTCTTGATTTGTATAATGCTTGGCGTAAACGAGTTGGCCCAAAAAATTGCCCACTATAATTTTCAGGACGCCAAATGGCTTCAAGGCTATCATCATCAAATACTACTGGGGCATCATTCATAATAGAAGCTGGTGTAAAGCCGGACTCTAGGCCCGCACTATATACAAACGGCTTAAAGCTTGAGCCTGGCTGGCGATCAGCTTGTATCGAACGATTAAACTTACTGCGGTTAAAATCATAACCGCCAACAAGAGCTCTTAATGCTCCATTTTGTGGGTCAAATGACACAAGAGATGATTGAGCTTCAGGTTCTTGAGCTAACCAATAGTCACCCTGGTCTTTTTGCAGAAGAGCTTGCTGCCCAATACTGAACAGTTGGTCAGCGGTTGTAATTTTAGGGCCCATATCATTAACGCCAATATACTTTCTTGCCCATTTATATTGATCTATTGTTAAAGTGATAATAGATCGATCTTTTAAAGTCAGTTCAACTTCTTGAGAATCTGGATCTATGTGAGTTACAACTGACCATATTAAATTTCCTGGTGTTGATTTATTTTTAATTTGAGCAAGCCATAAGTTCAAGTTTAAATCTGCAGGAGACGGAGGTAATTCAATATATTTATCCTCTGTACTGATGGGGTCACCATCCTTCCATATTTTAGCAGCCACCTTAACTTCTACATCTTGTTGTTCTGGGATAATATAATTTGGCATTTGAATAAATTGTTGGCGTAGCCCATGTCTACGATCGTAATTATGCAGACCAGATCGAACAGCGTCTTGAGCCGCAACTTGGATTCTACTGTCAATAGAGGTAGTAACGCGGTAGCCTTTTGTATATAGATCATCTGGGAAGCGTTTTAACATTTCACTGCGGACCATTTCAGCAATATAAGGTGCTTCTATTTCGGTAGCCAAACCGTGGAATTTTGCGGTAACAGGTTCGCTACTCGCTGCACTAAGCTCTTCTTGATTAATAAAACCAGCTATAAACATACGTTCTAGAACGTAATTTCGGCGGTAGCGAGCGCGTTCGGGGTTGTTGATAGGGTTGGCTGCACTAGGTGCTTGAGGTAAGCCTGCAATCATTGCTAGTTGTGAAAGGTCTAAATCTTTTATAGATTTTCCATAATAGACCTGTGCGGCTGATTCGACACCGTAGGCGCGTTTACCAAGGTACATTTTGTTAACGTACAGCTCTAAAATCTCATTCTTAGTTAGTTCTTGTTCAATGTGAAGTGCTAATAAAATTTCAGTGAACTTGCGCGTAAATGTTTTTGCGCTACTTAAGTAATAGTTTTTAGCCACCTGCATGGTAATCGTGCTGCCCCCAGACTTTTTCTTACCCGTAGTTATCAGTCCGTAGGCTGCACGTGCTAAGCCTTTAATATCGACTCCTGTATGGCTGTAAAAATTTTCATCTTCCGACGCAATAAGAGCATTATAAAAAGCGGGTGGTACATCGGCAAACGCCACTGGCGTTCGTCGTTTTTCGCCAAATTCTGCAATTAATTTGTTATCACTGCTGTAAATACGAAGCGGTGTTTGCAGTTGGATGTTTTTTAAACTTTCAACAGAGGGTAAGCTAGGAGCCAAATAAAGATACACACTAGATGCACCAATTATAAGGCTAAAAAAGCCACCAATAGAGGCCAATATTAAAAAACGCAGAACAGGTCGATTTATTTTCATTATTAATTGTCTAGAATGCTAATTAAACCCAGTAGAGATGGGACAATGCTATTATAAATGGTTTTTGTTCTTTTCGCAGGATTGTGCTTATAATGAATCTGTATTCGTGCATTTTAGACCTTTTTTTTCTAAAGTGATGGATTAATTAAGGAATTACAGTGCTAGCCAACCTATTTAAAAAGAAAAATAAGGCAGTTCTCGGAGTCGACATAAGCTCTACGAGCATAAAGTTGATTGAATTATCTCAACAAAATGGACGTATGCAGGTGGAAGCGTATGGCTCAGAATTGTTGCCTGAGAATGCGGTGATAGAACAGGCGATCAACGATGAAGAAGCGGTTGGTCTTGCTATTAAAAAAGCATTACTACGTTCCTCGTCTTCGCAAAAACGTGCTGCTGTTGCTGTAGCAGGCTCTACTGTTATTACTAAAGTCATTCAAATGACCGCTGGTATGTCTACTGACGAAATGGAAAACCAAATTACTGTAGAAGCGGACCAATATATCCCCTATCCTTTAGAAGAGGTGGCTATGGACTTTGAAGTACAAGGCCCTGTGGAAGGTAATGGGCAGCTAGTGGAAGTATTATTGGCGGCATGCAGAAAGGAGACTGTAGAATTGCGTGAGGACTCCATCGAAATAGCTGGCTTGGAGTCAGCGGTAGTAGATGTTGAGGCTTATTGTGTTGAACGTTCATTCCAGTTAATTCAACCACAGCTAGAAGGTGATGATGTTGATGTGGTTGCGGTCATCGACATTGGTGCGACGATGACGACGTTAACCGTATTTAATAAAGGCAAAATAACCTACACTCGCGACCAGGTATTTGGTGGCAATCAGTTAACTGAAGAAATTCAGCGACGTTATGGTATTAGTGCGGAAGATGCAGTGAAAGCCAAAATGGAAGGTGGATTGCCCGATGATTATGAAGCTGAAATTTTAGAGCCATTCAAAGATACGGTGGTGCAGCAGATAAGTCGTTCTTTGCAATTCTTTTATAGCTCAAGCCAGTTTAATGATGTTGATTATATTGTATTGGCTGGCGGTACATGTTCTTTAGAGGGGCTTGCTGAACTGGTTCAGGAAAAGATTGGAAGTTCCGCAATAGTAGCCAATCCATTCGCAAATATGACCATTGGTAATAAAGTTAATACCCAGCAATTAGCGAATGACTCACCTGGTTTACTAGTGGCATGTGGTTTGGCAATGAGGAGTTTTGACTAGTGGCATCTATTAATCTTAGGCCTTGGCGAGACGAGCTTAGGCAAGAAAAGCAAAAAGAATATGTGAGTGCGCTCATACTGGTTGCTATCATAGCCGCTTCTATCTGGTGGTTTGTAAGCGGTGCGTATGGCTCAGCAATAGGGGCTCAGCAATCAAGAAACATGTATCTGGAAAAGCAAAGTAGTTCGCTAGATGAAAAAATAGAAGAAATTAAAGAGTTACGTAATAAAAAAGATCAGTTATTAGAAAGAATGCAGCTTATTCAAGACTTGCAAGGTAATAGGCCGGTAGTGGTTCGCGTATTTGATGAGATGGCAAGGGTTATGCCAGACGAATTGTTCTTTAAGTCAATAAAAGTTGAAGGGCGTAAGTTTTTTATAGAAGGCCTTGCCTCCGGCAATGACCAAATTTCAGGTCTAATGAGAAATTTCGATAAGTCAGCTTGGTTCACTAATCCGAATTTATCAGATGTCAAAGCAAACAAGGGTCAATATAATAGTTTTAGCATGCAGGTCACTCAAACTCGCCCTAAGTCGGATGAGGTGAAATAATGGACTTTCAAGAGCTAACTGACAAGATCAATTCATTTGATATAAATGATGTTGACTGGAATAATATCGGATCATGGCCGCTCGCTGGGCGTATTACTTTTGCCATTATTATATTTTTCTCTTTAATAATTGGTTTGTATTTTATTGATATAAAGGGAGACACTGAGAGGTTCAGTAGTGTGGTTGCCGAAGAGGAGGCGTTGCGCAGAGCGTTTGAGACCAAAGCCTTTAGAGTTGCTAACTTGGACGCTTATAAAAAACAATTAGCCGAAATTGAAGAATCATTCGGTAGTCTATTGCGTCAATTACCGAGGGATACTGAAGTTCCTGGCTTATTAGAGGACATAACTGCGGCGGCAGTGGGGGCCAGTTTAGAAATTAAATCTATCGCATTAAAAGACGAAGTTGAAACGGAATATTACACTGAGCTACCTATCGATATTGATGTAGTAGGTGAATATCACGATTTTGGTGTGTTTGTAAGTGCAGTGGCTGGGCTGGGTAGGATAGTAACGCTTCATGACTTTGAAGTAAAAGGCAGTGAGGGTAATAAGTTAAGCTTAAAGATTACGGCTAAAACTTATCGATACAGCACTGAAGACGGAACAAGCAATAAGAAAAAGAAGAAGCGTAAATAGATGATTAAAAAATTGATACTGGTAAGCTTCATATTTATTCTTGGGTGTAGCGATTCAAATTTCACAGAGTTGGAGAGCTATGTTAAAAACACGTCTGAAAAACCTCGTGGGCGCATTCAACCTCTGCCTGAGTTTCAACCTTACTCAGCATTTTCTTATAGTGCTTCTGCAATGCGCTCTCCATTTAGGTCACCTGTGGCTTTTGAGGAAAATATCGGCCACTCATTAGATTCTGTGGAAGCACCTGACTTAGAACGTGCAATGCAGACTTTAGAGCAATACCCGTTAAATGAATTAAACCTAGTGGGTACATTGTCTAATAATAAGCAAGGCCTAAAAGCATTAATAAAAACACTAAGTGGCAGTGTGCATTTACTTCAGCAAGGTCAGTACATTGGCAAAAATAACGGTCGCGTAATAAACGTGGCCGAAACAAAAATTGATATTATTGAAATCGTACCAAATGGTAGTGGTGGTTGGATCTCTCGACCTCAGACGATGGGGATAAAAGAGTCTTCAGGGGTAAATGAACAATGAATAAAACTATAATAAAAAGCTGCTGTTTATTTGTCTTTGGATTGCTTTCAATAAGCTCCCAGGCTGTCGTGTTGCAAGACATAAGTTTTGCATCATTACCTGGCGATAAGACTGAAATGGAATTGAAATTTGACGGAACTCCGCCGGATGCTACTGGATATACTATACAAGAGCCTGCTCGTATAGCGTTAGATCTCCCCGGTACCATTAGTGAATTAGAAACAAAATATCATAAAGTAGGCATGGGCAATACACGCACTGCTGTGGTCGTGGGCACAGCGGACAGAACAAGAGTCATTATAAATCTTACAGAGCTGACAGGTTATAGTACACGCACAGAAGGTAATAGCTTGTTCGTCCTTATAGGCAAGCAAGATTTATCGTCTGGGACGTTGTTTTCAACCAGTAAAAAATCTTATGACAACCCAGCTGAGAGCTCATCAGATGATAATAAAGTGGTAGATATTGATTTTCGTCGCGGTGAATTAGGCGACGGACAGGTATTGATTACTTTAAGTGATGCAAATATTCCTGTAGATATCTCTCAAGATGGCGGTCGTATTCGAGTGGAATTTACTAATGTAAAGTTATCGGAAGATATGCGCCGCCGTTTAGATGTTCGTGACTTTGCAACTCCAGTTCGTTTTATTGATGCGACAATAGAAGAAGGTAGTGCTGTATTCTTTATTGAGCCGTCTACAGATGCCTATGACTATTTAGCTTATCAAACGGACAACATGCTAACTGTAAATGTGAAGCCGTTAACTCAGGATGAAGAAGACCGAATTAAGGAAGAACGTTTCCCTTACACAGGCGAGAAGTTGTCTCTTAACTTCCAAGACATAGAGGTCAGAACTGTGTTGCAAATAATAGCTGACTTTACTGGGTTTAACTTAGTTGCCAGTGATACAGTTGAAGGCAGTATCACTCTACGTCTTAAAAACGTCCCATGGGATCAGGCATTAGACATTGTGCTAAAATCACAGGGTCTAGCCAAGCAGTTGATCGGTAATGTATTGATGGTAGGTCCAGCAGACCAGATAGCTAATCGTCAAAAGATTGAGCTTGAAGCTAATAAACAGGTAGAGGAATTTGCCCCGCTACGAACAGAGTTTATTCAAGTGCGTTATGCAAAAGCTACCGACTTACTAGCGCTGATTTCTTCTGAAAACACCATGCTAACAGATCGAGGGACAGCAAGTGTGGATGCTCGAACGAATAACATCCTTATTCAAGATACTGCCAGTTCTATTGAGGCGGTTCGTCGTGCAATTAAAGTATTGGATATTCCTGTGCGACAGGTGTTGATCGAGGCACGCATTGTCGTTGCTTCTACTAATGTTGGAGAAAACCTAGGTATTCGTTGGGGCGGTAGTTATGGCGTTGTTAAAAATGGTAAATTCAATTTAGCAGGTGGCAGTCGCACCACCATCACAGAAATGAATAACAGTTTAGTTTCTCAGGCAGCGGGCAATGGCCCAGAAGAAATATCTCTAAATGATGCTAGTATTGTGAACTTGCCTGTAGCAGCAAGTGGCGCAACAACGTTCGCTGTTGGTGTTAACGCATTTGATTATATTTTAGACCTTGAGCTTTCAGCTTTGGAGTCTGATGGTAGAGCTGAAGTAATATCTCAGCCTCGTGTAATTACAGCTGATGGTCAAACAGCTAAAATTCAGGCGGGATCTCAAATCCCTTACGAGGAAGCATCATCTAGTGGCGCTACTACAATAACATTTAAAGAAGCGGTGTTAAAACTTGAAGTGACACCTCAAATAACGCCTGATGACCGGATACTAATGGACTTGAAAATTAACAAGGATGCCATAGGTCAGATTATTAATAATATCCCAACCATTGACACAAACGAGCTCGAAACCCAGGTTCTTGTAAATAATGGGGAGACAATAGTTCTGGGTGGTATCTTCCAGTCAGAAGAGATTACTCAAGTGGATAAAACCCCTTTCTTTGGTGACCTACCTGTCATTGGCCGTTTATTTAGGCGCACAACATATACTGAAGATAAGAGCGAGCTGCTAATCTTTATAACACCAAGACTTGTTAAGGACGTATTGAGCGCTAATTAGTTCTACTATGCCTAAACATAATATTTATCTTATTGGGCCCATGGGTGCAGGAAAAAGCACCATTGGCCGTCTACTTTCATTCGAGCTCAAGTTGTTGTTTAAAGACAGCGATAAAGAAATTGAGGATCGCTGCGGTTGCAATATACCGTGGATCTTTGATGTAGAGGGTGAAAAAGGCTTTCGAGATCGCGAAGTAGCTGCGATTGAGGAGATAACTTTAGAAAAAGGCGTATTACTGGCCACTGGTGGAGGAGCTGTTCTTCGTCCTGAAAATCGCTTTCACCTATCAGGTCGCGGTACTGTAGTTTATTTAAAAACATCCGTCGACCAGCAGCTTGCACGTACCTCGAAAGACAAGAATCGACCGCTTTTACAGATTGAAAATCCCCGGCAAGTGCTTGAAAAACTTATGGCACAAAGAGATCCGCTTTACACTGAAATTGCAGACATAATTATTTATACGGACGACCGAAATCCAAAGTATGTAGTGCAAGATATTGTTAAAAAACTTGAAGAGTTAGACGTAATCGATTGATGAAAAAACTTTCAGTAGACTTAGGCGATCGCAGTTACCCAATATTCATTGGTGAAAACCTAATGGCTGACACTTCGCTATTAGCACCTTATGTAAAGGGCCGTCAGGTGATGATTGTAACCAATGAAACAGTTGCGCCATTATATTTAGAAAAAGCCAAGGCACTATTTTTAGGCTTTGAGGTGAATACTGTAATTTTACCTGACGGTGAGCAATATAAAAACTTAGAGTGTTTAAATCTAATTTATGATGGCTTGTTAGAAAACAGACACAATAGAACCACTACCCTAGTGGCTTTAGGTGGTGGTGTGGTTGGCGACATGACTGGTTATGCGGCTGCAAGTTATCAGCGTGGTGTAGACTTTATTCAAATACCTACCACGTTACTTTCTCAAGTTGATTCATCAGTTGGCGGAAAAACTGGAGTTAATCATAAGCTTGGTAAAAATATGATCGGGGCTTTTCATCAACCTAACTGTGTTTTGATTGATGTTAATTCGTTACAAACTTTGCCGATCAGTGAATTGTCAGCTGGTATCGCAGAAGTAATTAAATACGGATTGATTTATGACTTACCTTTTTTTGATTGGCTTGAAGCGAATATGCAAAAGCTAATGATTAAAGATACAGGGTCTTTGATTTACGCCATTGAAACCTCATGTGAATGCAAGGCTAAAGTGGTCGCGCAAGACGAGCGTGAAGGAGGCATACGCGCCATACTTAATTTGGGTCATACATTTGGTCACGCCATAGAAACCGATCAAGGTTACGGCAAGTGGTTACATGGTGAGGCGGTTGCGACAGGTACTATAATGGCGGCAGATCTGTCGGCTCGATTAGGTTGGATTGAAGATTTAGATGTTAAAAGAGTGGTGGCAATTATGGAGGCTGCCCAGCTACCTACATCATCGCCAAAGGGTATGACGCCAGATCGATTTAAAGAATTAATGTCTGTAGACAAAAAAGTACTAGATGGTAAGCTAAGATTAGTTTTGTTGAAGTCCATGGGTCATGCAATTACAACCTCCGATTTTAAACTGGCCGATTTAGATGCAACGTTAGACAAACTTACTAATTAATTCATAACAACCCATACCAATCCAATAACAATAAAATGGAGTAGGGCAGTCATGACAAATGTTACTCCGATACCTATTTTAGTAGGCGAAAGAATTCAACAATTGGATATGTTAATGCATATCCAAGAGTTCAGCTCTATGGTCGCCGTAGTTACTGGCGATGCCGGCATGGGTAAAACGGCCTTAGTAGAATCCGCAGCATCTCAGTTATCAATTCACCATCAAGTTATTTCATTCAGCGCAGCAGAGATTCAGTCTGAAGTTGACGTGGTTGAGTTTATTTCTCAGCAGTTAGGTATTGTCGATAGCTGGTCTGCCATTGAGCAATCACTAATTGATATTCATGCACAGTCTGAAAGTGTTAATGTCCTGATAGATGACGCCCATTTACTTGCGTATGAATTACTATCAATGCTCTGCACCAGAGCAATTCAGGAAGATGGTTGGCACCTTGTTTTAGCGGGTGACGATACTCTATTTAAAAAGCTCACTCATATTCAGCAGGACTTACACCATACAAATTTAATTCATCATTTAGACCTTGCAGCCATTGCTGAAGAAGAAGCAGTTGATTTGGCGGCCGAGTATTTTAAGCGAGACGGGCATGAAAGTGTGCCTCTAAGCCGTCAAAAACTTACCCAGCTTTGGCAGGTGAGTAATGGTGCCCCAGGAGCCTTGATTGACTTGATTAAAAGCGAGCAGCAACAAGGAAAGGTTGCAGAAGCTAAGTTCCCTTTCGGTCATGTGGCAGCTATCTGCTTAATTGCAGTAGCGCTAACATTTTCTTATCTCTACCAAGATGATTCCTCTGAGCAGATAGACATGATTGATTCTATTATAGCTTCTCAAGCGAAAGTTGATAATAGCCTAGTTGTGAATAAGCCAATTGTGGCTATTGAGAAAATACGGCAGGTTAAAGTCCCTGTAATAGAGCAGACGGTGAGTATTGTGCCGGTAATAGAGCTCGAAAAAGTGGTTGAGAATACCAAAGCTATTAATTCTGAAGCTGTAAATAAATCCAAAGCCCCACAAAAGAAATCGCATCCTTTATTGAGCGCGCCCTCTGACGGCTTTGGCCTCCAGTTGCTAGGAGTAAGGAGCAAATCCAGTGCAATGTCAGTACTAAATGATTTTAAAGGTGCGCTTGGAGATGACAAGTTGAGTGTTTATGAGACAAGTTATAAAGGGCAGCCTTGGTTTGTTGTAGTTTATGGTCCAATTAGCGATAAAGTTGCGGCAAATCAAAAAGCCAATGGGTTAGCCAAACGCCTTAATAATCAGCCTTGGGTGAGACCAATGGCAAAAATTCAAGAGGATATAAGAAAAATCCAGCCATAAGTCCATACCTCAATTTCCTTATATTGGTCTAAATTGTGCAGTTTTATAACGTAAATCACCCCTTATTAGCTATTTTATTTGAGTAGGCATCTACTCGCGTGTAGAATAGACGTCCTTTTGCTGCTCACAGCTATTTGAGCCAGCTTAACAGTGTCTTCAAGGCATTGATTTATAAAGATTTATTTTGATGAGAGCGTCTATGAGAAAAGGTCTGTACACACCAGGTGAATTTAAAGACAACTGTGGCTTTGGGCTAATTGCCCACATGAAAGGCCAGGTGAGTCATAACCTATTGAGTACAGCCATTGAATCGCTAACTTGTATGACCCACCGTGGTGGAATAGCTGCGGATGGTAAAACAGGTGATGGTTGTGGCTTACTTATACAAAAGCCAGATAGCTTTTTACGCCAAGTAGCTAAAGACGATTCGGGTATCGACCTACCCGAACAATATGCTGTGGGCATGGTATTTCTAGATTTAGATATAGCAAATGCAGACCTGCAACGTGCTGCGCTAAATGCCGCTTTCGAAAAAGAAGGTTTACTTGTAAATGGCTGGCGTGTAGTGCCAACCAATAACGACTTCTTAGGGCCTATGGCAATAGATTGTTTGCCTCGTTTCGAACAAGTATTCGTATCGCCAGCCGCAGCTATGAAACAGCAAGATTTTGCTATTAAATTATTCTATGCCCGTCGTAAAGCTGAGATTGAGCTTCAACAACACCCTGATTTTTATATTTGTTCGTTGTCTGAAACCACCTTGTCATACAAAGGGTTAATGATGCCAGTCGACCTGCCTAACTTTTACACTGACTTGGGTGACGAGCGTCTAGAAACGGCCATTTGTGTTTTCCATCAGCGCTTTTCTACAAACACAGCCCCTCGCTGGCCACTGGCCCAACCATTTCGCATGTTGGCCCATAATGGTGAAATCAATACAATCCGTGGTAACCGTAACTGGGCTGCTGCTCGCGGTAGCAAGTTTGAGTCTGAATTACTCACCAATTTAGATAGCATACAGCCAGTAGTAAACACTACTGGTTCAGATTCATCGTCAATGGATAATATGTTAGAGCTTCTTCATACCGGTGGCATGAATATGTTCCGTGCCATTCGTATGATGATACCGCCAGCTTGGCAGAATGTTGAAACAATGGACGCTGACCTTCGTGCATTCTATGAATACAACTCAATGCATATGGAACCTTGGGATGGTCCTGCGGGTTTGGTAATTACCGACGGTCGTTATGCCGTGTGTGGACTTGACCGTAATGGCTTGCGCCCATCTCGTTGGGTTAAAACTAAAAATGGTTTTATTACCGTGGCGTCTGAAATTGGCACCCACAGCTATAAACCAGAAGATGTTATTTCAAAAGGTCGTGTAGGCCCAGGTGAAATCCTAGCGATAGACACATTAAACGGTGAAGTACTAGAAGCCAGCGATATCGACAACCAATTAAAGTCGTCTCAACCATATCGTAAATGGTTGAAAGCTAACGCCACTCTAATTGAGTCTAAATTAGAACTTCAAAACATAAAAATGAAACCGTTAACATCTGAAGAACTTAAGATTCGTCAAAAGCTGCATCTAATCAGTTTCGAAGAGCGTGATCAGGTATTGCGCGCAATGGCTGAGCAAGGCGTTGAAGGCACAGGCTCAATGGGTGACGATGCGCCTATGGCTGTTTTTTCAGAAAAGTCTCGCCACATTGCTGATTATTTTCGTCAAATGTTTGCCCAAGTAACTAACCCGCCAATAGATCCATTACGTGAAGCTATTGTAATGTCATTGGAAACTTTGATCGGGAAAGAGAAAAATGTATTTGAAGAAAGTGCGGAACACGCAAAACGAATAATTTTAAATAGTCCAATACTATCACCAGCAAAATTCCGTGGTCTAAAAGAAACTGACGATGAAGCATTTACGTTTACAACTATTTCTTTAGCGTTTGATGAAAATACTCGGCTAAAAGACGCTATCTTAAATGTAACTGTTCAGGCTGCAGCTGCGGCCAAAGAGGGTGTGACTATGGTCATTCTTTCTGACCGTGAAGTTTCACAAGGACAGTTAATTATACCGTCGGCTATGGCAACAGGTGCAGTACATCATAATTTGATAAAAGCTGGCTTGCGTTGTGATACTAATATTATCGTAGAAACAGCCGATGCCCGTGACGCCCATCACTTTGCGGTATTGATCGGATTTGGTGCCACAGCTGTAGCGCCTTGGTTAACATATAAAGTCATTTCTGACATGCACGAAAAAGGTGAGCTTATAGGCGATCCCTTAGAAAGCAAGCGCAACTACCGTAAAGCCATTCGTAAAGGTTTAATGAAAATTTTATCTAAGATGGGAATCTCTACTATTGCATCTTATCGTGGCTCTCAATTATTCGAAGGAATAGGGTTGGCAGATGAAATTGTTGACTTATGTTTTTGCGGATTGAGTAGCCGTATTGCTGGAGCCGAGTTCTCTGATTTTGAGACCGATCTTAAGCTTAATGCAAAAATTGCATTTAAAGCGCGTAAAAATCTAGACCAAGGTGGTTTGTTTAAATACGTACACGGTGGAGAATACCACGCGTTTAATCCAGACGTAGTTACGACTATCCAAAGAGCGGTTCAGAATAATTCACAAACTGAATATGACGCCTATGCTAAGTTGGTTAATACCCGCCCCACTACCACAATTCGTGACTTATTTAAGCTGAATACTGAAAACAGTATCTCAATTGACCAAGTTCAGCCTGTAGAAGAGATATTTCCTCGCTTTGATACTGCTGCCATGTCTCTAGGTGCATTATCACCTGAGGCACACGAAGCATTAGCGCTAGCTATGAATGAGTTGGGCGGTTTTTCTAATTCGGGCGAAGGTGGTGAAGATCCTAAACGCTATGGCACCAATAAAAATTCTAAGATCAAACAGATTGCATCGGGTCGTTTCGGTGTAACGCCGCATTACTTATCAAGTGCTGAGATACTTCAGATTAAAGTCGCTCAAGGCGCTAAACCAGGTGAGGGTGGACAGTTACCAGGAGGTAAAGTGAATGACTTAATAGCGACTCTGCGCTATTCAGTCCCGGGTGTTACTTTGATTTCACCGCCACCCCATCATGATATTTATTCTATCGAAGATTTGGCTCAGCTAATTTATGATCTTAAGCAGGTAAACCCTCGGGCTAAAGTGTCAGTGAAGTTGGTTTCAGAACCAGGTGTTGGTACCATTGCGGCCGGTG
>JBLHVV010000083.1:0-14003 GCA_047628755.1 Crocinitomicaceae bacterium
TTCCTTTCCGTTGACATGAATCGGTCACATACACTACCTTTAGCCAATATCGATTAATAATTCAGAGCCCTCATTATGCCTATGCTACCCATTACATCGTTTTATACGGCTATTTTAGCTTTGCTGATTCTGAAGCTTGCATTTAACGTAATTAAGGTTCGCCAAGCCAAAAATCAAGGTTTAGGGTACAGCGACAACGAACTTTTGCTGGCTGGGCGAATACACGGAAACGCTATGGAATACATTCCAATCAGCTTAATATTGCTAGCCTTAGCTGAAGGTAATGGAGTGTCTTCGATGACTATGCATGCTATTGGAACAACTTTAGTTGTTGCTCGCGTACTTCATGCCATAGGTTTTAAGGCTGGACAAGGAGGCACCCACCCTGGCCGCTACTGGGGGGTTGTGTTAACAGCTTTGGTTATTGTTATATTGTCAATTTGTAACATATTATATAGCTGGCACTACTTGTTTTAACTAATGCCACCGTGATATCCGCTCTTTTTATTGTATATATATCTAACAAAGGTTTTTCATGAGCAAAGTACTTGAAGGTTTGTTTTACTCTAAAATTGGGCAAACTTTAATGGCTGCCCTAGGGGTTAAAACACCACTTGATTTAAAGCGGTTCGCGTCTGGTGATAAATGGGTAAAAGGCAATATTGCTGTTACTAGAGACACCAGTGAAGCTGTTAAAATTGCATTAACTAGCAGCACTATAAACTCTGTTATTTTTGACGAAAACTCAGTAGAGATTTATCAAGGTATGTTGCTAGACGCGACAGAATACAAAACTATTAGCGACCTAAAAGGTCTTAAAAACTTTTTTAGTCAAGCCAGCAAGCGTATCTCAAAATCTGGGCGTATTGTTATTATAGGCTGTAACCCTGACAACATTACTGATGTTCAACAAGCTTCTGTGATGGAATCTTTAAATGGTTTCACTCGCTCTTTAGCCAAAGAATTGGGACGCAAAGGCATTACTGTTAATCTTCTTTACTGCGCCAATTCTGTGACCAATTCTATTTCCACTGTTATTAATTTTTTCTTATCAGACCGCTCAACCTACATTACCGGGCAGCCCCTTTATTTGAATAATTCTATGCCAGTTAAACAAGATTGGAAACAGCCTTTAGCAGGACAAATTGCATTAATAACAGGTGCCGCTCAAGGCATTGGCGCAGCTATAGCAGCGACTCTTAGTCGCGACGGAGCGACTGTAATTGGTTTAGATATTCCCGCCACGAAAGATGCTCTTGTGGCAACACTTGCTCCTATGAAGGGCATTGCTGTCGCCACAGATATTACCAGCGAACAGGCCGTAACCGATATTGCTGCCGCATTAGACGGAAAGAAGCTGGACATCATTGTCCACAATGCTGGTGTGACTCGTGATAAGACTCTAGCCCGTATGCCTGAGCACTTTTGGGATATGACTTTGAACATTAATTTGCTCGCTCCTATTGCTGTTAACAAGGGCTTAGAGCAACAAGACCTATTAAGCGATAAAGCTCGTATTATTTGTATTAGCTCTATTAGCGGTATAGCGGGTAACGCTGGTCAGACTAACTATGCTGCATCTAAGTCAGGTGTTGTGGGCTATGTCCGTAAGCAAGCTGAAGCTTGGGGGGAAAGTGGACGAACCATTAATGCCATTGCCCCTGGTTTTATTGAAACCCAAATGACTGATGATATTCCGTTTATGACACGTGAAGTGGGTCGAAGAATGAATTCCCTTTCCCAAGGTGGCAAACCACAAGATGTGGCGGAAGGTGTAGCATTATTTGCCCAGCCTGGCAGCAATGCACTAAATGGACAGGCACTGCGAGTGTGTGGGCAGTCACTTATTGGTGCTTAAGGTTTAACTTAAAAGTAAAGTATTAATATATTTGAAAAAGCTTACCCCAATACGAGATAAGGTAGGCTTTTAGAATAATGACTGTTTTCTATTGTCTCTGTCTTTCCAGAGAATCCATTTATTATCTCTGTATACAAAGTACAGGCGTTTTTCAAACGGTCTGTCTTTACTTTCATAAGCACGTTTGATCTGCCGATGCTTACGCTCTTTTAAATCAATTTTTTTAACCCAGTCAGGCACATCTGTGGCAAACCATGAAAAATACACCTCACTGACATAATCATCACTAATATAAGTAGGAGAACTAACTTCAAATATCTCTGCCACCGCAGGCTTGCCGTAAAATATACCCTTTTCACTCACCCACTGGTTGTCTAAATTAAGCTCGTATTTATATCCACCTACGCTCACCTCGCGAATAGATCCATACATCATTTTTTCAGATAGAAACCGAGTCTTAGATTGCTTAACTAGCCCTAACTTAACCCAAGGATCTAACTTATTAATCATAGCTTTATGAGTACGCTCAAACTCCACTGGCAAGTCATAAGGTTTGAAAAACATAAGGGCTTGACTGAACTCTTGATTTATAACCTTAAGAATCTGCTCTGTTTTAGGCTTTGATACTGCCAATACCGAACTGGATGCTAAAGTTGAACATATAAATAAAAGTACAATTAACAATATACTCAGTGTATCAAATCGTTTTAACATATGGTTCTCTGATCTAATTAACCTGTTGTTTACAATATTAGCTTAATTTAAATTTATTAGCGGACTTATGAAAAAAACCATCACTAAATATCTTAATCAACCACGATTTTTGCGCCACCTAATGAACT
This sequence comes from Crocinitomicaceae bacterium, assembly GCA_047628755.1. GTDB lineage: Bacteria > Pseudomonadota > Gammaproteobacteria > Pseudomonadales > Oceanobacteraceae > Bermanella. The sequence goes on from JBLHVV010000083.1 coordinate 2,701, forward strand.
GGTACGGGCCCTACAGGGGAGCGGGTGTAAAAATTCGCCATTTAGCTGATGATTTCTCTAGCGCCACGGTTGAAATGCCGTTGCGTTGGTACAACAGGAACTATGTTGGCGTGCATTTTGGAGGTAGCCTGTATTCCATGGTTGATCCGTTTCATATGCTCCTGATAATGAATCAGCTAGGCAGCAATTACGTGGTATGGGATAAACAAGCAACAATCGAGTTTATTAGCCCAGGCACTGGCACCGTAACTGCTCACTTTGAAATTGGCAAAGAAGTCATTCAGGATATACTGGATAACACTAAAAATAATGAAAAGTACCTTCCTGTATTCACAGTAGAGGTGTTAGGCGAAGACGGTAAATTAGTGGCTAGAGCCAAAAAAACGATTCATGTGCGCAAGAAGCTTGGTAAATAAGCACTTATAAGCCTCAGTCCAGTCTATTCCTGTGCATTGGCCAGCAAAGCGTTAAAACATAGCTAGACTTAAGTTAGCTAAGAATTAACGCATCTATGGACAGGAAATTTACTTATGAGTACAACTATTGCCAAAGCCTCTGTATTAATATCTGAGCTAGTTGATGTTATAGAAAGCCTATACTGGGAAGCTTCATCAATGATCATTAAAAATCAATGCTTTAATGTGGTGCGCATATTACAGCAAGAGATTACAGAGCTAACCAAAGTATCGGTCCAAGATCACCATTACGAATATGAGACCATTGCTTGCCCAGGTAAAAAGTTAGCCGCAGACCTAGAGCGCTTATCTTCATTGATTGAAGCGGAGGTTCTTAGGACTCAAACTGAAGACGTTTTAGTGCCATTATTAGCTGAAGCAAAATCTGTGTTTAAGTAAACAGTTAGAGTAGTACATGGCTAAAACTCACACTGAAGAATTTTAATGTCACTATTTCTAAGGGATACAAGGGCTAGAAAATAAGGGATTCTTGAAGATCTTGGCTAGATTTATCAGTTTTAACCTGATTTCGGCCAGATTCTTTAGCAAAATACAATGCTTCATCCGCCTCTTGTCGCCAGACATCAATCATATCACCTGTTTTAGGTGTGGCACACGCTAAGCCTACACTGACACTTACGACGCCTAAAGATGTATGCTCGTTTAAAATATTTAAGCCTGTTACCCGCTGTATAATTTTGTGCGCAACATGTTCAGCACCTCTAGGATTAGTATCAGGCAGGATGATGGCAAATTCTTCCCCACCCACACGGGCAACTGTGTCATGTGGACGTACTGCTTCTAACTGAAAAGCTTTCGATAAATCTTGCAAACATAGGTCACCAGTTAGATGACCATATGTATCGTTAAATACTTTAAAGTGATCTACGTCTAACATTAACATTGAACAAGTCAGTTGATCACGAATACTCTGTCTCCAACATATATCCATTTGCTCATCAAATTTACGACGATTAAACAAACCTGTTAATGTGTCAGTTACACTAAGGCTCTCCAGACGATTTAGATATTGAAGCTGTTGTACATGCTTAGATAATCGTAAGGCCAAAATATTAAAGTCAACTGAGGGTCCTATAAAGTCTAGGGCCCCACTTAATAAAATCTGTTTTTCTAGAGTTTGATCCCCACCAGCCATCACAATCACAGCTTTAGGTAAGCTTCTGCCTAATTGCTGTTCATAAAGGAAAGTTCGCGTATCCCATAGATACAGATCAGCTTTTTGCTCTTTTTTAGCAGGCTGCAGACCTGAGCAGTCATTTACCCAATTTATAACTTGAGTGCATAACGGCACATCTTGAATGCAAACATTTATCTTAAACAATGTAGTCACAACATCCCTATTCTTTGCATAATTGCTCTATTTACAGCCCGAATAAAATATAATCAAATTAGAGGGTGTCTTACTTATGTTTTTTAATTATTATAAATCTATTTAACTATAATATATTTAACTAAAGCAAGATATCAAAGTCTTCCCTAATAACAAAAGATTCTAAAACACTTAACCCATTCCACAACACCTATTACAATACAGATACGTTTAAACTCACATATGCAGAGGAATCGTTTAATAGACGATTGTAGGAATTGTTATGGCCCTAGTGTATTCAACCGAAACTGGACAGCTTTGCCCTGGCTGTGAGCAGCCAAAAGACCAATGTAACTGCAATAACACTGAAGCCCCAGAAGGGGACGGTATTTTACGAGTACAAAGAGAGAAGAAAGGTCGCGGAGGAAAAACAGTCACCACAATTACAGGTTTAGAAGGTGATAAGAAGGTATTGAGCGACGCACTTAAAAAAATGAAAAAGCGTTTTGGTTGTGGCGGTGCAGTAAAAAACTGGGTAATAGAGTTGCAAGGAGATTTAGCTGAGCAAAGCGTTAAATTTCTAACGGAGCAAGGCTATAAAGTAAAACAGGCCGGTGGCTAATCCCCGAAAAAAGCTTTACAGATAAATGACAAATAGTTTAAATAAACAAATTTATTAGCGTATTTACCATATAATACTGGCTTTAGGTCCCAAACCCACTAGAAACACTATTTGGAGACCCAATTGCTAGTTGATATAGTCTAAAATGTTGATAATAGTGGATATTATATGAAAGGTATCTTATGGAACTGAGCATCAGTATTGCAAATTGGCTAGGTCGTCCTAAAAAAGCGAGTCCGGCAGAAACCATAAAATTTAATCGATATAACCTAATTTTTAATGGCCGTAAAAAGCTCAAAGAAGGCCAGCTAATATTTGTGAATATGTGGGCAGGTGTCCACGGTATTAGAGAAGTCAGTGCCAGAGTAGAAAGCTGTGAGCGCTGCGGTCCAAACTTTAAAACAAGCGTGAAATTTATATTAGAGCGTCCTGATAATAAACCTTATCGAGAGGCTATTGCGGTGTTGAAATCTATTGAGCAAACTCTGCCTGATTCAATCAGGGCTCCCCTGCACATGCAGCAAAATTTAATCACTTCAATTGCGCATTAAATTGCCCGAATTAATACTTTAAGGACAGCACTGGTATATGCAACAAAACACACTGGTCATTAATTGTGGCAGTTCATCGCTTAAATTTGCAGTTATCAACCCTCAAGATGGTCACTGCGCAATAGAAGGATTGGCTGAACGCCTAGGTACCCAGCAAGCCACCTTAAGTTACACCCAAGCACAGCAATCCTATTCTGTATTATTGGCTGCTAATGACCATCAAGGGGCTATTTCTGCTGTTATAGAACAGCTTACACATCACAATTTATTAAGCTCTTTAAATGGCATTGGCCACCGAGTGGTTCATGGAGGTGAACGTTTTAGCGAATCGGTTATTGTTAATCCTCAAATTTTAGCAGTGCTAGAGCAACTAAACCCTCTTGCACCGTTGCACAACCCGGTTAATATTCTTGGCATAAAGGCCATGTTTAAATTATTACCAGAGCTCACTCAGGTTGCAGTATTTGATACGGCGTTCCATCAAACATTGCCCCAACATGCTTATTTATACGCTTTACCATACGAATACTATAATAATGATGGCGTGCGTCGATACGGTTTTCACGGTTCAAGCTTTCGCTACGTTAGCCAACAAGCTGCAAAACAACTTAATAAACCACTAAACGAATCTAATCTTCTTATTGCCCATCTAGGTAATGGTTGCAGCGCTTGTGCCATTAAAAATGGTATAAGCGTAGATACGTCTATGGGTCTAACCCCGCTGGAAGGATTAGCAATGGGGACTCGTAGTGGAGATATTGACCCCAGCATTATTCAGTTTTTAGCCGATCGGCTGTCGTTATCACTGGCTGAAGTAATGGATATTTTAAATAAAAAAAGTGGCTTATTAGGGATAACTGGTTTTAGTAACGACATGCGGGAAATTCAACAAGCCGCCGAACAGGGCAACGAACGAGCCACCCTAGCAATAGAAGTTTTTGCATTTAGAGTGGCCCGTTATCTCGGTGCATTAGCGATATCACTGCCATCTATCGATGCCCTTGTATTTACCGGCGGCATTGGTGAAAACGACCGCCTTAGTCGCAGTCTAATAATTGAACATCTGGCCATTCTAGGCTTTGAATTAGACGGCGAACTTAACAAACGCAATGGCGACGCCATGGGTAAAATATCTTCACATAGTAGCACTGCAGCATTGGTAATTAAAACCAACGAAGAATGGATGATTGCACAAGATACCCATAAGCTCGTTTTAACAAGCTAACAAGCAGGAATAAGACGTAATGCGACACACTATATTTATTGCTCCAACCGAAATTAAAACCGGCTTAACCTCTATTACACTTGGACTTATGCGCGCACTTGATCAGTTAGGATTAAAAGTGGCGGTGTGCAAACCCATTGCAAAAATACAAAAAGGTTCTCGCCAACGCTCTATTGATTTACTGGCGTATGCGTCGGGTATTGAGCCTCCACAACCTATTAGCTTAAAACATGCCCAGTCAATGATGAGCGATGGCAAACAAGACCGCTTAATGGAAGAAGTTATAGCCATGCATAGAGGCCTGCAAAAAGAAGCTGACGTGGTACTTATTGAAGGTATAGAACCTGATAGAAACGAGCCTTATGCCGCAAAACTGAATGCCGAAATGGCCAAAACACTTGATGCTGACGTGATTCTTGTAGTGTCGCCTAAAGGCCGCGATGTCAGAGCCTTAAATGAGCACCTTGATGTAGTAAAGAGTTTATATGGTGGTGAAAAAAATCAAAATCTACTGGGCTGTATACTCAATAAAGTAGATGCTCCTAAGGACCCTTCACAGCCCATAAAAAGCAATGACACTACCGAAACTGCACAAAACAAAGCCGAACTTACAAAGGCTCGGTTTTCAACCTTAGAAAATAGCCGCTTTAAAATTATTGGCCTAGTACCTTGGAGCGCAACTTTGGTAGCGCAAAGAATGCAAGACATTGCCAATTATTTACAGGCTGAGTATATAAGTGAAAATAGCCTACAAAATACCCGTGTAAAGCGCATTATATTTTGCGCCCGCACTATGCCTAATATGATTTCATCATTACAACCTGGCACGTTGATTATAACACCTGGCGACCGCGCTGATATTATCTTAGCAACAGCGGTAGCAGCAGCAAATGGGGTTCCACTAGCAGGTTTATTACTGACCAGTAACTTAACCCCTGATACTAATGTGATGAACTTATTAAAACCTTCACTTAGCACGCTGCCTATTTTAAGCGTGAAAGCCGATACCTTTGAAGTGGCCACTCAGCTAGCACATATGAACGACGCGGTTACAGTGGACGACAGTGAGCGGGTTGAAAGCATTATGAATCATATGGCATCTAATATTGACTCTGAATTTCTAAAAAAACGTATAAAGATTGATAAAAAAATCCGTTTAAGTCCTGCTGCTTTTCGTTATCAGTTAGTGCAACATGCTAAGTCTGGTAATAAATCAGTTGTGCTACCTGAGGGCGAAGAACCAAGAACTATTCAAGCGGCTATTATTTGTCAGCAACGGGGAATTGCTAACTGCATCTTACTAGGAGATCGTGAGCGCATAGAGCATACGGCTTTAAGTCTAGGCGTTCAGCTCCCTAGTGAGTTGCAGATATTAAACCCGGAAGAAGTCCGCGCACGCTATGTGGACCCTATGGTTGAATTACGCAAACACAAACAGCTTTCGGCTCCTGTGGCATTAGCCCAACTAGAGGATAATGTGGTGCTAGGCACCATGATGCTGGCGCTCGATGAAGTAGATGGATTAGTCAGTGGAGCCATACATACTACCGCCAATACGATCCGTCCTGCCCTGCAATTAATTAAAACAACTGAAGGGGCTAAATTAGTTTCATCTATATTCTTTATGTTGCTTCCAGAGCAAGTAATGGTTTATGGGGATTGTGCAGTTAACCCTGATCCAAATGCAGAAGAACTGTGCGATATTGCATTACAAAGCGCCACTAGTGCTAGGTCATTTGGTATTGAACCGAAAGTAGCCATGATCAGCTACAGCACCGGCTCTTCTGGCAGTGGCAGCGACGTTGTAAAAGTGCGAGAAGCCACTAAGCTGGCTCAAAAAGCTGACCCAAGTTTGTTAATAGATGGACCGCTGCAATACGATGCTGCTACGACTGCAAGTGTGGCTAAATCTAAAGCACCCGACAGTCCAGTTGCCGGTCAAGCCAGTGTGGTAATATTTCCGGACTTAAATACTGGTAATACTACTTACAAAGCGGTTCAACGCAGCGCTAATGTGGTTAGCATTGGTCCAATGCTGCAAGGCTTAGCTAAACCGGTAAATGACTTATCTCGTGGTGCCTTGGTAGAAGATATTGTTTATACTATCGCGCTTACAGCGATTCAAGCAATCAAGTAAACCACCTTAAATAGTTCAAGTCCGTACTTAGACCTTTTATTGTTTAGGCCTAAAATGCTAACCATTTTGGCCTAATATGACATCACAAAAGGGTGAGACTGGGATAGAATTTAGTTCTATAAAAATAATGATAGAGAAGCCACATGTTAAACTTTTTACCAAGCCCCATAATAGGGTTAATTTCTATAGCTCTACTGGCTTGTAACATTATATTTTGGTGTAGCTGGCTATTAAGTTTTGCCGTTGTTAAGTTATTAATACCTATTAACGCCATTCGAAAAATATTCGATATAGTTTTAATCAAAATTGCCCAAGGGTGGGTGCTGTGCAACTCAGGTTGGATGCGTCTAACACAAAATACGACATGGGATGTGCAAGGCTTAGAAAATCTTAATACTAAAGGTTGGTACCTGGTTAGTTCGAATCATCAGTCTTGGGTAGATATTCTTGTACTGCAACATATCTTTAACGGTAAAATCCCTTTTTTAAAGTTCTTTCTTAAGCAAGAATTGATTAGAGTGCCTGTTATGGGCTTATGCTGGTGGGCGCTAGATTTTCCATTTATGAAGCGATTCAGTAAAAGCTATTTAGAAAAACACCCAGAAATGCGCGGTAAAGATTTAGAAACAACACGGGTTGCATGTGAAAAATTCTCGGAAACTCCAACTAGCGTTATTAACTTTTTAGAGGGCACACGCTTAACTCAATCTAAACATGAAAAACAACAGTCCCCCTATCGTTATTTACTGAAGCCTAAAGCGGGAGGCATCGCATTTGCCCTAAACGCCATGGGGCATAAGTTTCAAAGCCTGTTAAACATTACTATTGTTTATCCTGGTGGCATTCCTACATTTATGGATTTTTTATATGGGCGAGTTGAAAATATAACTGTGCGTGTAGAAAAAGTGACTATACCTGAGCATTTCTGTGAAAAAGACTATAATGGCGACTCAGATTTTAAACAGGAAATTCAACAATGGACACATGATATGTGGATAAAAAAAGACAATTTAATGCATGAATTATTGTTAGCTGAGCCGCAAAAACCGCTTTAAATAAAATTCCTCATTTAAGGTTAAATGTGCTCGCATATAAGAATATGACACTAGCTTTACCATAAGTACTGAGGATTGAATGGGGTCTTGATATGTGATCATATTATTTATCGGGACCAAATATCATTTCTAATGTAACCGTAATAGCTGGAGTGGCGTTGTAACCTACGTCGCGGGGAAAAGCAATTTCGGGCACTACTTCTACGAATAAAAACCTTTTATAAATTTTTCGTCGATAGGCAATACTCATCACGACTTTATTTATTCGGGTTAATGACTCGGTATCGCCAAACGCCGCTAATTGATAGAGTAGTGCAGATCGGTAACTTAACTCATCAAATATTGACACCGATGACTCTAGCTCCGCTGCATCATTTTTTAATATATAATTAGCATCAAACCCCATACTAAAAGATCGTGAAAAATCAATCGGTTTAATTGCATTTAAACTAAAAATAGAACCCCATTGCACATCAGTACGCCAATATATTGATTGTAAAGATCGAGTACGCCAAGTATCAAAGTAATCAGTTCTACGGGCTCTTATACGGGTGAAATAAACTGGTTTACCCTCCCAGCGCACACCGTTATCTAGGCTAGTTATTAGGTTCTTGTTCTCACTTAGTTCTACCCGAACGGCGGTAGAGTAAGTAACATTGTCGGCGATACCAATGACAGTAGACTCTGAGTTACCATCTTCGTTTTCATCTGTCTCCACTAATAATTTAAATCGATCACGGGTTTTTGGCAAAGCGAATTTTAAGTTTAGACCGACCTGAAAATTCAATGGTTGATCTTTACCACCTCGTGCAGTTAAAAATATACGCCCATTGCTACCAGATGACTCATCTTCAATTAACTCAGAGTCAAAAAATGCCCCCATAAAGAAAGAATCCACACCATCATTTAGGCTTTCTACATATCTTGAAGCTACGTCTTCAGACCAGTCCAATATGAATAAATCATTGGCAGCACGGACTTCTTCAGGTCCGATTAATTTCTCACCCATTGGGTCACTGTATTCGGAATCTGGAGCAGGAGGTTCTAACAGTATGACACTGGATGATAATTTCTCGCCATAAACCACAGGGCTAAACAACAAGATGGTATATAAAAAAGGAGTGAGAAAAAGTCTAGTAAGCATATATTTATTCTATGGTTACTGGATCAAGGTGCAAAATAATATCAGCGGTTGGATAAATTTCTTTAATGCCGTTTTCAATACGATCACCAATTTCATGGGCTGACCATAAAGGTAATTTCTCATCTATTTCTAAGTGAAATTGAATAAAAATGTTTGGTCCTGATTGACGGCAGCGCACATCATGACAACCGGACCCTCCAGGGGCTGATTGCACCAATTGTTGAATTTGCAACTCGACATCTGGTAAATGTTGATCCATTAAATCTTCAAATGCTTTGTTACCTATTGTCCAAGCACTGATACATAAAAATACACCTATGCCGATTGCCATAGCTGCATCCATCCAGATAATGCCAAAATCAACAAAAATCAAAGCCAGTATTACCGCCACGTTCATCAATAAGTCACCTTGATAATGCAAAGAGTCGGCTTCGACAATTAAGCTGCGAGTTCTTTTAGTGACATATTTCTGAAACATGACAAGAACTAACGTCAACCCAATAGCTAATACGCTTACAGCTATGCCTATTTCGCTACGGACTACCTGACGCTCATCAAACATCACATCCAAGCTGTTAAGGACCAATACTAAGGCAGAGCCTATCATGAATGCCGACTGAGCTAATGCAGCGATAGATTCAAGCTTACCATGACCAAATTTATGCTCTTGATCAGCAGGCTCTAAAGCAAGTCTAAGAGCAAAGAAATTCATAAGTGACGTTACTCCATCAAGGATAGAGTCAAGCAGCGAACCTAACAAACTAACTGATCCTGTTATCCAGTAAGCCCACGTTTTGGTAATAATAAGAGTAATAGCCACTAATACAGATGCAATAGTAGCCTGTTTAGCCAATTTATGAACATCTTCAGGTTTTGCTACTTGTTGTTTTAAGTCGCCCACTTGGCAGCACCTTTAATATAATAGTCGAGCTCAGCATAGCAAGAATATCTGCAGTTTTATGCGTACCACTTTAAAAGCCAGTGATTTAATTGGAAATAAGGGCAATTTAACCAAAGTTATTTATTTTTACTGCTGCTAGGCATTGATCACTTCACAGTTTAGGCGTTTTAGACACCAATATAAGGTATAAAATGCAATCAAACGTGCCTAACTCCAACATTGATCTATACTTGAATGTAAACCCGCGAGGTAGCGCATGTCGTTAGAAATTAAAGATTTAACTGTATTACTAATAGAACCGTCAAACACTCAGAGTAAAATACTTCAACAGGTGTTAACAGCTGAGGGGATATGCAAAATAGACATCGTTGATAACGGTGAACAAGCTCTTACCTATTTACAAGGCTGTCAACCAGATCTAGTTATTAGCGCTATGTACTTTGAAGACATGACGGCAATTGAGTTATTAACTGCCATGCGTGAAAGATCAGATACGATGGATATTAACTTCATGCTTGTTTCTAGCGAAACAAATTTTAACATGATAAACCCAATTAAACAGGCTGGTGTATTAGCTGTATTACCAAAACCTTTCGATCAAAGGGACTTTAGAACCGCGTTGATTGCTGCTCGAGATACATTGGAAGTATCTAACTTAGAATTAGAAAATTTTGATTTAGATTCACTAAAAGGCATGGTGGTTGATGATTCTAAAACTGCACGTCGTCATATTAGTAAAATGCTTACAGCGTGTGGGGTCGAGAATTTAGTCGAAGCTGAAAATGGAAAAGAGGCTATTAAATTACTGCAAATTGAAAAGGTAGACTTTATTATTACTGACTACAATATGCCTGAGATGAATGGCCAAGAGCTGGCAGAATACCTGCATGGATCGGAGTTTTCTCATTTGCCAGTATTAATGGTTACCAGCGAGTCTAATAATGCTAGATTGAGCGCTATTAGACAAGCAGGTGTATGCGCATTATTTGATAAAACCATTGACCCTGCATCTCTTAAAAGCACTCTGACTAATGCATTAAACTAGTTTTAAAATTTATAGTTAATGTTAAATTTTTTATTCACATAGCAACTTATTCAATATATTTTTTTACGACAGTTGACTCTAAAGCCATTGCACACGCTAATTCCTTAGAATTCGCTTTAAAATTTAATTGCTGTTTGTTAGACAACACAATTAATAATTGTGGTGGCTGCCATCGCATGAAATACCCATCGTTTAGACTTTGCTCTAGTAATTCACAGTTTGGTTTCGGCCAAATATAGAGAACTAAAGCCAGCAGGCCCATTCCTAAGGTAAATACCCCTATAGGAATTTTTTTGTTATTGTCAATCATCTAATATTTACTTCTTTCACTGGCTGTTATTTTTTACTTGCTATTAAGATTTTGAGATTTTCGCCAAAATAACATGCAATGATTTATTATTTGTTCAGGGGCTTCATACTGACAAAAATGCCCACCTTTTATAAAGTAATGCTCCCCACCCGCTGGATAATGCATATTTGTGCAACGCAATGGTTTAAACTGGCGCATAGTTATACAACCATCCTCCTTACCAGATAAAAAAAGACAAGGTACTGGTATTACACAGTTACTTATTTTTTTTATCACCTGCTGCCCTTTACTAGAAAATAATTTGAATATAGTCCGATAATAACTCAGTACTGCATTAAGCACCTTAGGATCAGAAAACATTTCCTCTATTATCTCTTCGTCTTGCTTTGTCATTTTATAGTTAGGGGACCAATGCTTCCATAGCTGTTTTAAGTATTGGAATTTGTTTTTACGAACAATAATATCTGACAAAACCGGTATTTGAAAAAACATCATATAACGTGAATGCCAAAGCTGCTCAATGTAACT
>JBLHVV010000084.1:0-13886 GCA_047628755.1 Crocinitomicaceae bacterium
TTTAATACGCTTCGGTTTAATACGCTGATGCGTTATCAACTTTAAAGTTATACAACTGACGCGCCGAACCGTAGCGCTTGAATTCGGTTGGGTTTTCATCAACACCCGCACGGTTTAACAATTCGGTTAGTTCACTTATGTGTTCATCACGCATTTCTTTTTTAATGCAATCAGCGCCCAAGGATTTTACTTCGCCCTTCACATAAATATGAGTTTCGTAAAGAGAATCGCCTAAGGCGTCACCCGCATCGCCGCAAACCACAAGCGAACCTGCCTGCCCCATAAAACAACTCATGTGACCCACATTACCTTTCACCACAATGTCGACGCCTTTCATTGAAATTCCACACCTGGCACCGGCATTACCTTCAACCACTAACAAACCACCATGAGCAGTAGCACCCGCTGCTTGAGACGCATCACCTTTAACCCTCACGGTTCCTGACATCATATTTTCAGCAACACCCTGCCCAACATTTCCATGAACGGTTATGTGTGCTTTTTTATTCATGCCCGCGCAGTAATAACCAGCGTGTCCTTTAATATCTATTGTTAAGCTTTGATCTAGGCCGCAGGCAATATTATGCTGGCCTTTAGGGCATAGCACTTCCCATTCGCGCTCATTGCACTCTATAGATTGATCATGAAGCGCTTGATTAAGGTCGCGTACCGCTTGTATTTCTAAATTAATTATTTTCATAAACTTGCCTTAATTAGGTATTACGTTCCCAAGCATAAATTGTGGCTGGCTCTGGCTCCCAAACTCGCGCGTTATCTATTCCAGGCAACGAGCTAAGCGCTTGATATTCAGATGCGATAGCAACATAGTCGTCTGTTTCAGCCATTACTGCCGGCTTACATGCAATTGGATCGCGCAAAACAGCAAAACCATTGCGAGTACCAATGGTAAAAGTAAAAAAACCATCAAGATCTTTTAACGCATTATCCAACGCCTCATTTAAACTGTCCCCTTGCTGTAAACGATGCGTTAAATATCCAGCAGCGACTTCCGAATCGTTGTCAGTTTCGAACTTGACCCCCTCACGTTTAAGTTCTTGTCTTAACCGATTATGGTTTGACAAAGACCCGTTATGAACCAAACATAAATCCATACCTGTCGAAAACGGATGACTGCCCTCCATAGTAACGGCAGACTCAGTGGCCATACGGGTATGGCCAATAATATGGCTTCCCTTCATATTCTTAAGATTAAAAGTTTTTGCTATGTGCTCTGGCAATCCCACTTCTTTTAAAATTTCAATGGACTGGCCTGCGCTCAAAATGAGTATTTCAGGATAGTGCTTATCAATAAATTGTTGTGCCGCTGCGGCTGAGGCCTGAATTTTAAATACTGAGACATTACTGTTTTGGAACCAATCCACAGCCACGTCCATATGCAGTTTTAATGACGTTGCCACAGCTTCCCAGTCATAACATTCATTGGGATGGCGAAGTGTTAACTTAATAAAGTCGTTATTGACTTCGTCCCCATAAATAGCAAAACCTGCACTGTCAGGTCCACGCTCACTCATGGCAATCAGCATGGGTGAAAAAAGCTCCCCTAGTTGGGATTCCAATGCTGGGTTTTTCAAATAGAGACCTACAATTCCACACATGGATAACGCCCTTTTATAATTCTAATTTCAAAATACACAGTTCACATCAATAAAAATCACTGTATCGTTTTAATTCCCAATCAGAAACGTGTCGACTATATTCAGTCCATTCATCACGCTTTACTTTAATAAACTCACTGACTATTTCCTTGCCTATTCGCTCTGTAAGAACCGTGTTAGCTTCTAGCTCGATTAGTGCTTCATTAAGATTTTGCGGTAAAATATCAATATTATGTGCTTTAAGTTCATCTTCTGATAATTCGTATAGATTAATATTCTTGGGTTTTCCTGGATCAAGTTGTCGCTCAATACCATCTAAACCTGCAGCAATAATAGCGGCATGAACTAAATAGGGGTTGCAACTGGCATCGGGTAAACGGAATTCAAGTCGTCCATAAGGAACACGGACCATGGCTGAACGATTGTTGTCTCCATAAGCAATATAAGCTGGCGCCCAAGTTGCTCCAGAAGCCGAACCTCCCACCACTAGTCGCTTATAAGAATTAACCGTTGGTGCAGAGAACGCGCACAAGGCTTTTGCGTGATGCAATAAACCCGCAGCAAAATGATAAGCCATTTTAGATAAGCCCATGCCATTCACATCGCTGTCATCATTAAATAAGTTAGCACCGCTTTCATCAGCAATGGATAGGTGAAAGTGCATGCCATTACCTGCACGATCAGGAATAGGCTTAGGCATGAAAGAACAAATCATTCCCAAGTCATGAGCAATTTCGCCAGCGCCCATGCGCACAAAAGTAAATCGGTCGGCAGACTCAAGGGCGTCACCGTAGGTATAATTAATCTCAAATTGACCGTTAGCATCCTCGTGGTCGATTTGGTAAACGTCAAAATCTACCTCTTGTAAAGACTCCACTAAAGTTTCTAAAAACTCTCGTGAACGAGAAAGACCTTTGTAGTCGTAACAAGGCTTATCCAGTACATCACTTTGGTCAACGGGGACTAAATGGCCGCCATTTTTTCGTTCAAATAAAGAAAACTCTGGCTCCAATCCGGTATTTAATGTCCATCCTTTATCTGTTAACAATTTAATCTGCCTTTTTAAAACCACCCGGCTGTCATAAGGGTGAGGCTCATTATTCACATAACCATCGCACACAATCCGCGCATAACCTGGCTGCCATGGAACAATCGACAATGTATCCATATCCCCTCTGGCCAAAAAGTCTGGACCATGGGGTTCCATACCAAGACCACATACAGCAAAGCCAGCAAATCCAGCACCTGTTTCAACCACATCTTTTAAGCAGTTAACAGGAACAGACTTGGTTTTCGCAACGCCATGAATATCAACAAATTGAGCAAGAATGTACTTGATACCGTTCTGTTCTATAAAACTGTCTACATCTAATGGCATTATAAGCCCTCCTAAATATTCGCTGACTTGGTGCAGGTGCTGGCATTAGTGCGCACCAATATATTCCTAATGGTAATATTATTTAATTAATAAGAAAGCAAGCTGCATGCCATAGAAATTCCCAGTAGGAATATAAAATTCCTTCCGTGCTAAGCTGTTGAATTTGCTAATCATTGGTAAATAATATTAATTTGTGGGAATATTTAAATTCAAAAAAGAATATGACTGACTAATTATTATTAAAAGTTTGCACAATGATGGCTCACAACGCCCATAGAAAGAGCGGTACTGAATGACGGAACAAAAAACTGGGAAGTTCGAACTCGATAACTATATCGGTATGAAAGTTAAAAAAGCCCGCTTACAACAAGGGTTAAAAATAACTGACGTGGCAAGAATTTCTGGTATTAGCCAAGGAATGATCAGTAAAATTGAAAATGCCCATGTTTCAACCAGCCTTGAAACACTCAGCCGACTTTGCAGTGTAATTGGGCTTCCCATGTCCAAACTGTTTAATGATTATGACCGCCCCGATGGCGGTGCGCAGCTAACAAAAAATGGAGAAGGCTTAGAAGTGGTTCGCCGTGGCACAGAAAAGGGACATTCCTATCAATTGCTCACTTACCAACGGGGGGGTAAAAAGTCCTTTGAACCTTTTTTAGTCACTATGGATGACTTGTCTGAAGTATTCCCTACGTTCTCTCATCCCGGTGATGAATTTATTCATATACTTTCGGGTAAGCTCACCTACCGGCATGGCAATCATTTATATGAAATGGAAGCTGGAGACAGCCTTACCTTTGATGCCGAAGTTCCCCATGGACCGGAAAGCCTTGTGGAAATACCCATAAAGCTGCTGTCTATTATTAACTACAGCGATGACGAATAAGGTCATTAGGCATTTAAATACTGGCTCTAATATTAATAGGAATCGATTTATAGGTGGGTGTGCCACAGTTGTCAGCAACACTATTAAGCGGGACTAACGGATTAGTTTCTGGATAATAGGCGGCCACACAACCCATGGGAATTTGGTAACTGACAATCTTAAACCCCATTACTTGACGCTTATGCTCGGCGGTAAATTCAGCCTGACTGTGGTCATCTAAATATCTGGCGGCGGTCGTTATATCAACCCAATCTCCATCTTTAAACCCTTGCAATTTAATGTCTTCTGGATTCATAAAAAGTACTTTTCTTTCACCAATCACCCCACGATAACGGTCGTCCATACCATAGATGGTGGTATTGTATTGATCGTGTGAGCGTAAGGTTTGTAGCGTAAGTCGCATATCCTTTGCTTTGTCGTTTTTATCTTTACGCTGCTGTTCATGGATCAATGCATCAGGCAGTGGCTTGCTGGTAAACACTGCGCGCTTAGACTTGGTTTGCCAGTTTTTTAATGACGCACTATTTTGTAAATAAAAGCCGCCTTTTTGTTTGATGCGTTCATTAAAATTATCAAAACCCACCAACACCTTACTCATTTCATCACGAATAAGACCATAGTCGGCTGCCAGATCTGGCCAGTTCACGTCTTTACTCCCTAACGTTGCCTGAGCAATGCCAGCAACAATGGCCGTTTCAGAAAGCAACTCAGGAGATGCTGGGGGCTTAGCGCCCTGGGAGCTATGCACCATACTCATGGAATCTTCAACAGTAATAAATTGATCTCCCGTTAACTGTGCATCGATTTCAGTGCGACCTAAACAAGGAATAATGAGGGCATATTTTCCTGGAGTCACATGGCTTCTATTGAGCTTTGTGCTGATATGAACTGTTAATTCACACTGCGCCAATGCTTGGTACGTCAATTGAGTATCAGGTGCCGCAGCGGCAAAATTGCCACCCATAGCAATAAAAACTTTAGCCTCATGTTTTAACATGGCATGTATTGAATCTACGGTATTTAATCCAGGGTTTTTGGGCACACTGAACGAGTAATTTTTTTCTAAAGCATCAAGAAACTCGGCTGAAGGCAGCTCATTAATTCCCACAGTTCTATTGCCTTGCACATTTGAATGCCCGCGCACTGGGCAGGCTCCCGCTCCAGCTTTTCCAATATTGCCACGCAATAATAGAACATTCACCAATTCTTGTACTGTGGCCACTGAATGACGATGCTGCGTAATACCCATTGCCCAAGTAAAGATAGTGGCATGGCTATTGGCATAAATGTCGGTGAGCTGTTCTATTTCTTCTCGATCCACACCGCTTTGTTCAATAATTTTTTCCCAAGAAGTTTTTTCAACCTGCGCCTGATAGTCACTAAAATTGGTGCAATGCTGGTTAATAAAGTCATGATCTATAATCGAAGGTTGCTCAACCGAACGTTCAAATAAAGACTTGGCAATGCCACGGACCAATGCCATGTCGCCACCCAGTCTTGGCGTTATATAATGCTGACTAATGGTGGTACTGCTACCAATGAGCATTTCTTTAGGACTTTGAGGGTCAGAGAAGCGCTGTAAACCCCGCTCTTTCAAATTATTAATGGCAACAATGTGGGCACCACGCTTTGATGCTTTTCGCAGTGTTGCCAGCATGCGAGGATGATTGGTGCCAGGGTTTTGCCCAAAAACAAATATGGCATCCGCTTTGTCAAAGTCTTCCATGGTCACCGTGCCCTTGCCCGTACCAATGCTTTCAGTCAAACCGATACCCGACGCTTCGTGACACATGTTAGAGCAATCGGGAAAGTTGTTGGTGCCAAACGCGCGGCCAAACAGCTGATACAAGTAAGCTGCCTCGTTACTGGTTCGTCCTGATGTATAAAAAAGCGCTTGGTTGGGAGAGCTTAATGAGTTGAGATGTTTGGCGATGGTATCAAATGCATCATCCCATGATACCGGCCGGTAGTTAGCCGACAATCCATCGTAATACATGGGCTCCGTCAATCGGCCACTTTTTTCTAGATGATGATCATCCCAGCTAGAAAGTTCATCAATTGTATTTTTAGCAAAGAATCTACGGTCAGCACGGCGGCTGGTGACTTCCCAAGCAACGGCCTTAACCCCATTTTCACAAAAATCTATTTTTCCTGCTGAAGATTCTTCACCCCATGCACAGCCAGGACAATCAAAACCGTGGGACTGATTGGCCTTCAGTAATGTTTTAATGCCTTCAGCTGCATTCTCACTGCGAATAATATGTTTTACAGAACTTTTTAAAGCTCCCCAACCACCTGCGGGATGAGGATAAACGGAAGGTTTATCGATGGGTTTTGACATGAAATTGACCTAACAATGAATTGGGTAAATTAAGCAAACTGCTTGAGTTGATCGTACTGAAAGCAAAATAATGGCAATGCAAGTCGCTGTGCAGATTGAACAGCAAGATCGGTGGGCAGACCTAATGTTACTAGTGCGGCTATTCCAGTGCGTGAAGCCTTAATGACCAAGTCATGACTGCAACGGCTGGTTAGCACAGCAAAACCCGTTGCTAAAACCACTGGCTTGCGTGGGTTGCGAGCCAGTCGCCCAATCAATTTGTCAAGGGCCGAATGGCGGCCAACGTCTTCAGCAAGATCGATAAACGCCCCATCTTTGTCGAAGAACATGGCGCTATGGTGGCCACGCGTACAAGCGAACTGATGTTGTAAATGACTAATCTGACTGATCGCGGCTTTAATAAGTGGACCTTGGTTTACAGCATTCATTAAAGGCTGTGCACCTAACTCGGCTTTGGTATTTAAAGGCAGTGCCATTGCTTCGTCAAGTGATGCAACACCGCACAAGCCACAACCGCTGGGACCCGCCATTAAACGACGCCGTTGCTTCAAGCTATGCTCAGAAGCGGCTATGACGGTTATATCCACCTGCCAACCATTACTCTGCTGATCACAATCAATGGCTAAAACAGCATCGGTGTTTTCAATAATGCCTTCACATAGAATAAACCCTAATCCGAAGGCCTCTAAGTCTGTCGGACTTGCCATCATGACAGATTGACAAACTCCATTAATACAAACTGCAATGGCGGCTTCCTGCAAATTCGTTATGGCCATTGTGTTGCTGTTAAACGGCGGTGCGCACATATCCATTACTGATTTACTCAAATAACTTAGGACTCTACGCCTGCAACAATGAACAACAGGCTAAAAGTCTAATAAATAATTTACTAAATACAGATAATTTACTATAAAGACATGAAGACAACAAGCATAGGCAACAGCATCATACCTTGCTTGTTTGCAGCGCAATTCGATCGGTATCACAGGTACCGTAATCAATATAATCAACGGCACTTTGTATAGTAGAAAACATAGACTCTTCGCATACATATTCACTAAGTGGCGAATTATGTAACGCATCACGAACAGGACCAATTGCATTCGTGATGTACAATTTAATACCCTGTTGCTGCAAACTTTCAATTGTTTTTTCCAACATCAATATAGCTGTGCAGTCCATGCTATTAACAGCCTCTGCATCAAAAATAACCGAGGTTAACGAATCACCTTTACGTTGCTTTATCCAACCGTATAAATTTTCTACAAAATAATCTTTATTGGCAAAGTACAATGGTGCGTCAAATCTGAAAATAAGAATATCGTCACGAATCATCACATCATCAAAACGATTTACATTGCGAAATAAGCGTCCTCCCTGAATAGAACCTAGTTCGGTCATATGCGGTGTGGCGGTATTATAAATCACTCTTATTATGGATAACGCAACACCGGCCAACAGCCCTTGCTGAACACCCAATAGAAGAGTCACTAAAAAAGTCACTAGCATGAGAAAAAACTCATGTTTATTTTGTTTAAATAAGGCCTTCATTTTTCCATATTTAAACAAGCCTGCTACAGAGATGATGATAATGGCGGCCAGTAAAGCCTTAGGCAATGGATAGCTGACAAAGATAGGGGTCAAAAATACCATTATAATCACTATAATGGCCGAAGAGATAACGGCTGAAACCTGGGTCAGTGCCCCAGCTTCAACAAATGCGGCACTTCTTGAAAAGCTAGCTGACACAGGAAAAGCTTTAAAAAATGCCCCCGCAACATTTGCGATGCCTACTGCAATCAACTCCTGATTAGGATTTACGTAAAGTTTGTCACTGGGTTTTTCCTGAGCTTTACAAATTGACATACTGCCGACGTAGCCCATTAAAGCGACTGTTAAAGCGGTGGGTATTAAAGCAAAAATTTGATCTATGCTAATGATAGGTGCACGGGGTATAGGTAAACCCTGAGGAATAGAAGCAATAACATCTACACCGTAGATTTGCGCATTCCATAAACCAGAACACAGCATACCTATAACTAAAAGAATGAGACCACTGGGCATGCTAGGGAAAAATCGTTTAGGGTAAATCATAAAAGCCAACCCTATTAAACCAATAGCCGCTGTCAACCAATGCCAATCGTCAAACAACAATATAAAATCGTAGGCTTGGTTAAATATATTACCGCCATTTGCAGTCACTCCTAAAATATTTTCAAGTTGGCTTGCCATAATAATAATAGCCGCGGCGCATGTATAACCAAGAATAACGGGATAAGATAAAAAATTTGCTATAAAACCAAATTTGAAAAAACCAAAAACAAATTGGATAACCCCTACTAATAAAGTCAATGCTATAGCCAGCTCTAAATAGTTATCAGAGCCTGGTACCGCAATTGCGCTTAAGCCAGTGAGAATAAGAATTGAGTCTAGGGCTACAGGCCCCATTGAAATTTTATTTGAAGTACCTAACAGTGCATATAATATGGGAGGGACTATACAAGCATATAAACCATATTCAGCTGGTAAACCCGCCACTAAGGCATAGCCCATACTTTGAGGTATCAACATGGCTGCAATGGTTATGCCGGACAATAAATCACTCTTTAATGTATTTCGGTTGTAACCTTGCAACCAAATTAGACCGGGAAATAATTTAAGTAACACCTATAACTCCTCAAATATGCACAACAAAAGCATCAATGCTATTTTCTTTTTTTACTTTAATCGTATGAAATCTAACGCTAGAAAATAAAAAGCCTAAACACTTAAAATGATAATGTTTGTTTTCACTCACAGGTATCATTAAGTATTTAGGCTTCTCATTTTTAACGGCATACAGTCATGGGCTGATTATAACTGTGTTTAATTTGAAGCCTTGAGATCAAGGCTCTAATTTTAGAGTCTGGTTTAAGAATCTAATTTAGACGACTAATATTTTAATTGTAACTGAAAGCGATTATTGATTTGTTCTACGCTATCAGTGTCTGAAGTGACAGATTCTAACCTGTAACGGGCAGACAGACCCTTAACCATTTCATTCAGACTGTAAGTCACATCCACATCAAGTGCTTCGCGATCATCTGCTGTTTCAAAATCGAATTCAGCATAACTAACTTTTAGCTTCACCTTGGTAAAACTGTAATTGTAGGTCAGCTTAATGGCATCCCCCGCATCTACATTTTCCATTGTCACTAACATATTATTAGTAAATATAGGACTGGTTGAAAATGAATATGGCGTAAGGAAAGCACCGTTTTTAAACGCTCCAGTCTCTTCTGCAACGGTGGTATAAGCAAAAGTCAATTTTGACTTACCAAAACCAGCGCCACCTTGAAGACCAAATAATGTAGAATCCACATTACCCAGTAGTTCATCTCCAGTGCCGCTCTGGCTAACAAGCTGTGCCGCCATGAAAGGTTTTATTTCACCCATAGCCGCAAAGCTATAATTCCCTTGAAAGTACAGACTGGTGAATAAATCAGCATAGTTGTAAGCCCAAGCTTGAAGCTTAATGCCGTCAGCCGAGTGAATAGCACCTAGCATAGTAGTACCCGAAGTGCTCGTTACCCCAACACCATAACGGTTAGTGGACCAAGCACCCACATCAACAAATTCATCTGAATTACGATTTTTAATGCTGTTGATATGATTAAACTGAATGGTTAAATTCTCAACACTTTTATTTATTAGGCTGCCACCTTCAAAAGTGAATGGAATCACAAAAGCGTCTCCACCATTAGCAAAAGGAGTGTTCAATTTTATGCGCCCTATACTGGCATCAGTATCTGTAAATGAAGCAGTAACATAAGCTTCACCCAACACTTCTACTTGGCTGCCTAGACGCTTATTGACTTTTGCAAGGTCAGAATCATTCGTATCAAGATCCTGCGCCGTGTAGTAACCCACGCCAAACTTGAACATGCCTAGACTGCCAGTTTCGGCACGCAACGCACCCCCAAAAGAAAACGCTGTTTCGTTAGTTTTTGTTTCAAAATCCCTAGTATTATAATAAGCACGAATATTTCCGTTTACCGTGCCATCTTTAATTGCAGTATCAATCCCGCTACTGAGTGCCGTGGCGCTAAAACCCAATGTCGTGATCAAACCGAAGCCTAAGCCTAAACATTTTTTTACTCTCATCGTAAAACCCCTAAATAGTTTTAAATTTTATAAGTCTCTATTTCCAGATCCTCATCACCAGGAAAAAGCACTAACATGTGCTGGCACCCGAACTTGTATTAACAAGACATAACAAGTCACTGTTGTTGTCGCTGTTTCCGTGCCAAAACTAAAATAAATACTGAAAAAATATTTAAGCACCTGTATTTAAACAACTTTTATATATAATTAAAATATTTTGGAAGGTAATTTATTAAAAATGTATCGCATCATAAAGTACCAATAATTGATAACTATTTATTTTATCGCACCTAATCTGCGCAACAACAAAAAATAAAAAAACAACTAATACAAGCTGTCATATAAAAATTAACCGTGATATAAATTTAATTACGAGTAAATTTCATTGCACTAATTTATTCACTCAATAAAACGTAGTTTTTTAAAAATATGTCAAGTTAATATTGATGTTAGTCTTTGTCCTGCCTCAGCATTACAAAAATATTAAATTAGGTATTAACATATAATCGATTCGACCAAAGCAAAAAAAAAGAAGAAGTCATAAAGAACTACTTCTTTTCAATAACAAATAAATATTATAAAACTTAATCGTTACGCTTCCGTAATAATCATAGTCGGTGCCTGTCCAGCCGATAAATTGCTTTGCCATAACTTTGCAGCAACTTGATTAGCCAAAGACGTGTAGGCGTTGGCAAGTGGACCCATTGGGTCACTTACGACGGTAGGCAAACCTTGGTCAACATCAGCTCGAATGCGTGAGTCCAGTGGCAATGACCCTAGCAATGGCGCTAAGTAATCCTCAGCCAATTTTGCTGCACCACCAGCACCAAAGATTGATTCTTCGTGACCACAACTTGAGCAGATATGCGTTGACATATTTTCACAAATGCCAAGCACAGGAATGCCTACTTTTTCAAACATCTCAATGCCTTTTCTGGCATCTAACAAGGCAATTTCCTGAGGTGTAGTGACAATAAGCGCACCGGCCACTTGAAAAGTTTGCGCAAGTGATATTTGAATATCCCCTGTACCGGGTGGCATATCGATAATCAAGTAATCAATATCACCCCATACGGTTTGCTCCATTAACTGCTGCAGCGCTCGCACAGCCATAGAACCACGCCAAATCATTGGGGCTTTTTCCTTAGATAAGTAACCCACAGACATAGATTTAATCCCAAAACGTTCAATGGGTTTTATAAATTTATTATCCACCAGCTCAGGTTTTACCTCTTCAGGAACTCCAAGCATTGCACACTGGCTTGGGCCGTAGATATCAGCGTCTAATAAGCCAACACTGGCGCCTTCAGCATGCAGCGCTAGGCTGAGGTTAACAGCAGTGGTTGACTTACCTACGCCGCCTTTACCAGACGCTACCATTACAATATTTTTAACACCTGATAAATGCTTTTGAGTATTAACTTTAGAAAAAGGCAACACCTCAGAGCTAATATTTACCTCAGCCTGTTGCACTCCAGCAGCTTCCAATTGGGCTTTTAAAACCATACTGGTTTTTTGCTGTAAAGATGCAGCCTTAACGCCCATTTTAATAGCGACAGTGGTCACACCGTTCTCAAGTTCTACAGAGTCAACTGCATCTAGCGCAATGTAACTTTGCTCCATCAGTGGATCGTCAATCGTTTCAAGTGCCGATAATACTGCTTGTTTATTCAAAATATCTACTCCACAAAAGCTCGTTCAATAGCATAATTACCAACAATGCCACGATGTGATTCGGTAAACCCTAAACCATCAAGAATATTACAAATATCTTTAAGCATAGATGGACTACCACAGACCATAGCCCGATCATGTTCCGGGTCAAGCGGGGGAAGACCTAAGTCACTGAAAATCTTTCCCGATTGAATTAAGTCAGTGACACGTCCCTGATTAACAAAATCTTCCCGAGTTACCATCGGGTAATAAATTAATTTGTCACGAACCTCTTCGCCAAAATATTCGTTATTAGGAAGTGATTCTGTAACTAAATCCCCGTAAGCTAATTCGTTAACTTTACGCACCCCATGGGTGAGTATAATTTTATCGAATTTATCATAGACCTCAGGATCTTTAATAATGCTAATGAAAGGAGCAAGACCTGTACCAGTACTGAACAAGTATAAGTTTCTTCCACCAAGTAAATTATCTAACGTGAGTGTTCCAGTAGGTTTATCATTAACATAGACTTCATCACCAATTTTTATATTTTGTAATTTAGAAGTTAATGGACCGTCAGGCACCTTGATGCTAAAAAACTCAAGCTCTTCTTCATAATTAGCACTGACAATACTATAAGCACGCAGCAAAGGACGCCCTTCATTTTCAAGCCCGATCATTGTAAAATGACCACTTTTAAATCTAAAACCCATATCGCGGGTAGTTTTAAAACTGAATAATGTGTCATTCCAGTGATGAACTTCGGTGACTTTTTCAGTCATCAATTTAGCCATAGTAGACCAACCTCTCTTTATATAATTAACAAATCAAAATAATACTTTTTATTGATCCAAAAAATTAAGAGCATCACCACTGCCAATGGCATGTAGGTATGACCAAGGGAACACCCCTCTATCATGGCCGTCAGCAAATATAATCTGCAGACCTGTACTGCCCATTAAGTTAATTTTTTGTATTTTCCCATTGTCTGTAATTAGCTCGGTACCGATTAACTTACGTGCACGACATTTAGAACAAGCACAATGGCGGCGTAAGTTGCCTCCATGAATTTTACTAATATCGCCATCGGACCAAAATATATCCAAACTGTTACTGAACTTTTTAAGTCGAACCTCTACTGGAACTGTCTGTTTATTACTCATAAGAATATCCAACAATTTTTAGCGTAACTTGTTATGACAAGTACAGTTAAATTTAACTGCCTAAGCCTCGAAAATAAGCAGATCGCGCTTGCCCGGTTTATCAGCCCAATCCTCAGCATCAGATAAAGGTGCTTGGGTTGCGAGTATTTCTGGCCATTGAATAGCAAGGTCGGCATTTATTTTAGTGTATTCCTGGAAGGCTTCAGGCAGTTCACCCTCTTCATAAATAGCATCAACTGGGCATTCTGGAATACAAAGGGCGCAATCAATGCAACCCTCCGGATTAATAACAAGAAAGTTTGGACCTTCGTGAAAACAATCAACGGGACAAACGTCAACACAGTCGGTGAATTTGCATTTAATGCACTGCTCTGTCACTACAAAAGTCATAATCAAAAAGCTCCAAATTTTATTATGTGCTGGCCGCAAGGCTAGCCGTTTCAATTTTTTCAGTGGCCCAGCGTGCTAACTTGCGCACGTCAGGATCATTATCATCTAGTGCTTTAGCCACATACGGTAAACCGTCTGGGTGAGAAATTTCTCCCAGTGCTGCAATGGCAGCTTTGCGCAAATTACTGATAGGATCGCTGATGCAAATACCTAAAGCGGGTATGCCTTCTGACAAGCCCAACTTACCGATGGACTCAGCCGCTTTTTCTTGGACCTGCCAGCGCTCGTAGGTGGTTTTTTTGATAAGGTG
>JBLHVV010000085.1:0-13858 GCA_047628755.1 Crocinitomicaceae bacterium
TTTGTCTGCTTTAGCTGGTTTGTCTGCTTTAGCTGGTTTGTCGTCAACTTTAACAGGCTGAACGCCGTTCTTAATAAACTCTACTAGCTCATCCATACGCTTAATTTGAGCCGCATTTAACTTGCCAATTTTATTAAGATTATGTAAACGCTTAAGTTCTTTCTTACCTTCAGCGATTTGCTTTTTAATATCTTTTTTATCAAGAAGTTCAACTTTAAGCTTTTCTTGCTCTTCTTTATAGCGAGTCTCGCGATCTTCTTGCTGTTTAACCAGCTCTTGCTGAAGCTTGCGACGCTCTTCTTCACGTGCAGAACGCTCTTTAGTGCGCTCCTCTTCACGAGCTGTGCGTTCTTCATCTAAACGCTGTTGCTCTTCAGGACTTATAGAAAGCTCGGCCTCTTTTGGCTCTTCAATTTGAGTTTCAACTACTTCCGGTTCAGCAGATAATAATCCACCTCCAAGTAGCGCTTCAAGTGCCGCTATTTGATCAATAGCTTCTTGAGATTCACCCTTCAGTTCTTGCTGCTCTTGCTGCTTAAGAATTTTTTTATATGAAGGACGATTTGATGCTTTTGTGCGATTGCTAGGTTTAGCCATTAATCAGTTGCTCACTCCAAAGGAGATTTTGTAGGTGTCTATAAAACGCGCGTATTATACGCATTTTTAGCCTAATAGGACAAATCTAATACAACAAATTTTGCTATATCCATGATTTTTGTGTGATATATGACCCATTTAATGGGATTTATCTTTAAAAACCAAAGATTTAATCAGATAAGCTAGCTTTACTAGAAATTAGTAAAGCCTATTTTATGTACAGTGCGAGTATTATTCATACAAATACTTCACTGTCAATTGCCTTTTAAAGTGCGCCTTTTACTTGCTCGTCAGCATGGTAAGAAGATCTTACCATTGGGCCACTTGCTACTCTTAAAAAGCCTAAGTCTTTTGCAATTTGTCCTAGCTCGTCAAATTCGTCTGGATGCACAAAACGTTCAATTGCTAGGTGGTCTTTGCTAGGTTGTAAGTACTGACCAAGCGTGATCATGTCAATGTTATGAGCACGCATATCGCGCATAACTTGAACCACCTCTTCTTTGGTTTCACCTATTCCTAGCATTAAGCCCGACTTGGTCAGTACACCAGGGCAGCGATCTTTGTATTTTTTCAATAAATCCAAAGACCATTGATATTCAGACCCTGGGCGAACACGTTTATACAGTGACGGCACTGTTTCTAAGTTGTGATTGAACACGTCTGGTGGCGTTTCTGCCAGTATGTCTATGGCAATATCCATTCTCCCTCTAAAATCAGGCACTAGCACTTCCATTTTTAGTGCTGGGCTTAATTCTTTGGTATAACGAATGCAGTCTGCAAAGTGTTGAGCGCCACCGTCTCTTAAGTCGTCTCTGTCAACCGAGGTGACAACTACGTACTTAAGACCCATGTCGGCAATAGCCGTTGCCAGTTCTTTCGGTTCATCTGTATTTAGTGGATTTGGTCGGCCGTGGCCCACATCGCAAAATGGACAGCGTCGAGTACAGATATCGCCCATAATCATAAACGTTGCGGTGCCACCACCAAAACATTCACTAATATTGGGGCAAGCGGCTTCTTCGCATACAGTATGAAGCTTATGCTTACGCAACTTATCTTTAACGGCTTGGATAGCGCCAGTATTAGATGGAATACGGACACGAATCCAGTCCGGTTTACGCGGCATGGTTTCAGTCGGAATGACTTTTATTGGAATCCGCGCTACTTTCTCTGCCCCACGTTTTTTAATCCCTTGCTTTGGATCTACTTTGGTGACGGCTGCTGTATTACCTGCTTTTGCTATTTCTGTGCTCATGGCAACTGATTACCTAAATCTTGTATGCCTGGGTAAGGCATGTGTTTTTTTAATTGTAACACCAGCTTTTGGCTAATAGTTTCAATACTTATTAAGTTTGATTGATCATCCGCAACTAAGTCTCCAAGCTGTGTCATTTGCATTCCCACATACCCGCAAGGGTTAATGCGCTGAAATGGCTCTAAGTTCATGTCTATATTTAAAGATAGACCATGAAAGCTTAGACCCTTGCGAATACGCAAACCCAAAGAGGCAATTTTGCTTTCATTCACATATACACCAGGGGCGTCTTTTTTAGGATAGGCTTTTACTTGATAATCAGCCAATAGATCGACTAGGCTCTGCTCTATTTTACTTACTAATTCTCTTGGTCCAATGTTAAGTCGCTTTATGTCAGCCATTATATAGGCCACCAGTTGCCCGGGGCCATGATAGGTTACTTGGCCACCGCGGTCAGCCTGTACAACGGGTATATCTCCAGTAAAAAGTAAATGTTCGGGCTTACCTGCTTGGCCTTGAGTAAATACAGGAGAGTGTTCTAGCAACCAAATTTCGTCTGGAGTTTCAGGTGTTCTGGAGTTGGTAAAGTCTTGCATGGCCTGCCAAACTGGCTGGTAGTCTAAGTCTTTCCCTAGGTAACGAACACCTATATCCATTAAAGCACCATCCTTATGCGCTTGTGCTGAATTAGATCTTTATGCATCTTCTCTAATTGCTCAGCAGAGTCGGCAGTAATAAAGAATGTCATAGAAGTAAATCGTCCATTGCTGCTGCTATTAATTTTGATCCGCTGGGCGTCAAAACCAGGGGCATGAACACGCATAATATCAATAACGAATTCTTCATAGTCGTGAGCACTTTCACCCAACACTTTTATTGGGTAATTAGAGCTAGGGAATTCAATTTTTGGAGCGTCTACTTTTTTCGCCATGGCTCTCTACTACTAAACAATAACATAGGTTAATTAATACTTACTTGCACCAAGCTCTTTTGTTAATTAATCAGAGAATGAAAGAATAGCTTAATATAGTCCGAAATACGGGCTAAAAAGCCAGCCTCTTTCATTTCATGCAAAGATATCAATGGTTTGTCAAATAACACCTTACCATCTAGTGATATTTTCACATTGCCATATTCCATGCCTTTCATAACGGGCGCCTTAATTACGTCGTCAATACTAAATTCCACATTCAAGTTGCCCTTCTGACCTCTTGGAATAGTAATGAATGCTCCATCACTAACACCCAATTTCAATTCTTCTTGCTTTCCTAACCACACTTTTGCCGTTTGCAATGTCTCTTGGTCGGCGTACAGCTGATGACTTTCAAAGTAACGGAACCCATAGGTTAATAATTTCTGAGATTCTCTGGCTCTGGCGCTGTCTGACTTTGTTCCCATGACGACTGCAATCAAACGCATGTCTCCGTCAACCGCACTTGAGACCAAGCAGAAACCAGCTTCTTCTGTATGGCCTGTTTTAAGGCCGTCTACTCTCGGATCTCTAAATAGTAAGCGATTCCGGTTATGTTGTGGGATGTCGTTGTAGGTAAACGATTTTTGCTTATATAACGGGTACTGGGCAGCATGTTCATAAATAATGTATTGCGCTAGCTTGGACAAGTCTCGTGCTGTTGTAAGGTGGCCTTTTGAAGGCAGGCCAGTGGCGTTGTTATAGTTGGTATTGGTCATACCCATTTGCACTGCGTATTGATTCATAACATCGACAAATGAATCCTCGCTGCCACTTATATGTTCGGCTAACGCGATACTGGCGTCGTTACCCGATTGAATAATAACGCCTTTCAATAAGTCCTCTACCGACACGTTAGTGCCTTCACGAATAAACATCCGTGAACCTATGGCCTTCCAAGCTTTAACACTTATGCGAACTGTTTCGTCCATAGTGATGTTACCAAAATCTATTTCTTCAATGGCAACGTAGCTGGTCATCATCTTAGTTAAACTGGCAGGGGGCAAAAGCTTGTCTGCATTGTATTCGACTAATACTTCACCGCTGTTGGCGTCCATCAAAAGATAAGAGGTTGCAGCTAATGAAGGTGGTTTAGGAATAATGCTTGGGGCACTGTTACTAACCATTGGGGCGATGGAAAATAACCCAGCAGTAATTAAAGTTAATAAACGCATAATAATTTGTATAATTCTGAAAACGATGTGAAGCATTGTAGCATGCCATGGCTTTTTTTTAACACGAGTTAGAGGATTGTTAGGGGATTGTTAGGGGATTATAAGAACTGAAGGTAAATTTTGCTGCCGGAGTGTGATTTGTATCTCTGAAACTCTTGACGGGGCTAACGGACCAATGCGAACTTTATGTAAAATTTTACCAGATTTATCATCTCGAGAGATGTAAACCGGCTCAGCTACAAACGACGCTAAATTATTTTGCAACTTAACGGCCAATGATTTAGCTTGAAATGCAGCAACTTGTAAGTGCTCATACTCCCCTTCGGTTAATGGCGCAGCCACTAATTCAATCTCTACATTGGCTGTACCTGAGTCCGCAAATCCTAAACGAACGGCTGCTGCATAAGACAAATCGATAAGCCTATCTCCATGAAAAGGCCCACGATCATTTACTCGCACTATTAATGATTTTTGATTAGCAGAATTTGTAACTCGAACATAGCTGGGCAAAGGCAGGCTTTTATGAGCGGCTGTGAATTTGTAAACATCAAATTTTTCGCCGTTGCTAGTGTCATGACCATGAAATTTTTGTCCGTACCATGACGCTGTTCCAGATGCGCTGTACTCCTTTATATAGCGGTCAACTTCATAGGTTTTACCCCAGACTTCATAACTATAAGCGTTGCCACGGCGACTCAAACCCTCACGTTTAGGAATGGGTTCAATTAACGTTACAATTTGATCATGAAAAACTGGTGTACTATCAATGGCTTGCTTATAACGAGATGTGCTACAAGCCTGCAGCAGCATTAACATTATAAAGCAGATAGCAATCAGTTTAAGCGGATGCACTGTCAATCCTTAAGCGCTTGGCTTAACTCGTGAATTGCGCGCACATAAAGTCGAGAACGATTGTAGCGGGTAATAACATAAAAATTTTTGTAACCCAACCAGTATTCAGTTTCGTCTTTTTGTTCATAGCGATAAAGTGCGGCATCACGATCGCTAACGTCTTCGGGGACATTAACGCCTTTGGTTTTCCACTCGCTAATTTTTCCTTTTAAAGACAGCCCATCGTTTGCAAGCTTGTCTGCGGCCAAGTCACTAAGTGTTACTAAGCTAGCAACAGGTTCGTCTTTTTGCCAACCGTAACGCTTAAAGTAATAAGCAACACTGGCGATGGCATCGTCGATGTTTGACCACAATTCTTTTTTACCATCGCCGTCATAATCCACAGCGTAGCTAATATAGCTAGATGGTATAAATTGACCGTAGCCCATAGCCCCAGCGTAAGAGCCCTTTAGCGCAAGTGGGTCTAGGTTGTTATCACGGACCATTAAGAAATAGTTTTTAAGTTCGCGATAAAATAACGAGCGCTTAGGATAATCAAACCCTAAAGTAGTCAATGCATCGATAACTCTATAGCGGCCCATATTGCCACCATAGTAAGTCTCTACACCAATAACAGATGCAATTAATTCTCTAGGAATACCGTATTTAGCCTCCACCACATCAAAAGTTTCTTTGTGCTCTATTAAAAAAGCCTTACCTTTTTTAATGCGACTTTCGGTTAAGAATATGTTGCGATACTGGTGCCATTCTTTGGTTCTTTCTGCCGGACGGGCAATCGCTTCTAGAATGCTCTCCTTTCGCTCAGCTTTAGCTAATACGTCACGTATAAATGCTTCGTCGTATTGATGCTCTTGCACCATTTCTTTAATGAACGTTTCGGTTTTAGGATGTTCGCTATAGTTGGTTGCTGAAACACTCAAGCTACTGCATAAAACGATTAAACTGGCCGATATCTTAAATAACCTCACTTTCTTACCTCATATAAATTATCATTTATCAATTAAATAGTGTGTTCAGTATTTCTATGCCTGACGATGGGTGTAGACCGACATGATGACGCCAAATGCTGCCATCAAGGTCACAATTGAAGTCCCACCATAACTTATTAAAGGCAGTGGCACACCCACTACCGGTAAAATTCCGCTGACCATTCCTATGTTTACAAAAACGTAAATGAAGAATGTGACAATCAGCGTTCCAGATAAAAGCCTAGAAAAACTGTCCCGCGCTTTCGACGCCATATATAGGCCTCTAAACACAATTGCCAAGTAAACACAGAGTAAGAACAACACGCCAACTAGGCCTTGCTCTTCTGCGAAAACGGCAATAATAAAATCGGTATGACGCTCTGGCAAAAACTCTAATTGAGACTGAGTACCCTGCATCCAGCCTTTACCTTCTAAGCCACCTGACCCAATTGCAGTTTTACTTTGAATTATATTCCAGCCCGAACCTAATGGGTCTGACTCTGGATCTAGAAACGTAAGTACCCTTTGCTTTTGATAATCGTGCATAACGCCATACCACATGATTGGGGCGATAGCTAAGACAATCATTAGCGCCAATAACATCCAGCGCACGCTCAAACCGGCCAACAGTAATACGAACAAACCAGACGCCGCTATTAATAATGACGTTCCTAAATCGGGCTGTTTCATCACCATTAATGTGGGTATAAAAATAATAGCCAGCGAAATAGAAATAACTTTAAATTTAGGTGGCATTAATTTATTGGCTAAGTACCAAGCCATTGTCATAGGCACCACCAGCTTCATCACTTCAGATGGCTGAAATCTAAAAATCCCAAAAACACTTAACCAGCGTTGCGCTCCTTTTGCTCCAACACCCACCAGTAATACTAATAACAAGCCAATAATACCAGCAGCATACATCCAAGGTGCAGCCATTTGAAACCAGCGAGGGTGAAACTGGGCAACCGTTAACATAACTACAAAACCAATCAGTAGATAAACGGCTTGACGATATACCATGGTCATATTTTGGCCGCTAGCACTGTACAAAATAAATAAACCACTGATCATTAATAAAATCAGTAGACTAAGTAATTTAGCATCTAAGTGCAGCTTTTTCAGAATGGTTTTATCACTTGAATTACCCAAGCTAAGTGTTCTTGAAAAATCACCGGCCATGATCTGCTCCAAGCAATTCATTACTAATGGTTAAGGATTTAAGGTAATGGTCCGTTACCAACTTGGCAATGGGCCCTGCCGTGGATCCTGCTGACTCACCATTCTCTACCACTGATGCAATGGCAATTTCAGGGGCTTCTGCTGGCGCATAACTAACAAATAATGCGTGATCTCTTTGCCTTTCTGCTAAGGCTTCAGAGTCATACAGCTCGTTCTGCTTTATTCCGACTACTTGAGCCGTGCCCGTTTTAGCTGCGAAACGATAACTTAAATTTTTAGATAAAACCCTAGCAGTACCTTTATAATGCTTTACCACATCCTCCATGGCACGGCCCATTCGGTCCCAGTCGTTTGGATTTTTTATTAGAATGTCAGCTGGTTTAGTTTCTTCTTTCAATTCATCACCATCGATGTATCGAACTAACTTAGAACGGTTCCATTTTCCTTTAGCCGCAAAAACGCTAGTGGCCGTTGCCAATTGCAGAGGAGTAGCCAACATAAAGCCTTGGCCTAGTGCTAAATTTAAAGTATCACCGGCATACCAAGAAAGGCCACGGTGTTGTCTTTTCCAATCCTTAGTGGGTAGCAACGCAGGCAACGCATTAGCCACATCTAACGAGGTATTTTTCCCGAAGCCAAACTTAGATAAAAATGGGTGCAATGAGTCTAAGCCAGTTCTAAATGACATTTCATAAAAAAAGGTATCACAACTTTCAATAATTGCATGGCGTAGATTAATTGCATCACCATGCCCTGTACGTTTCCAGTCTCTATAAACTCGATCGTCATTTTCCAACATGTACCAGCCAGGATCATTAATAGTTTCAGACCAATTGGTCACTCCCGCTTCTAAAAATGCTAAGCCAAGGAATGGTTTCATAGTTGACCCGGGGGGATATTGACCTCGAGTAGCACGGTCAAATAATGGTACGTCAAGCGAGTCTCGAAGGGCATTGTATTCGTTATGACTAATGCCATTGACGAATAAGTTTGGATTAAATGAAGGACTTGATACCATGGCTAAAACCCCACCAGTATTTGGGTCTATAGCTACCAGTGATCCCCGACGACCAGCAAACGCATCGTAAGCTATTTTTTGAAGCTCAGAGTCAATATTCAGTATCAAATTCTTCCCTGGGATTGGGCTTTTTCGCTCAAGTACTTTTAACACACGGCCCTGTGCATTAGTTTCTACTTTTTGGTAGCCGGGCTCTCCATGCAACAAGTCTTCGTAATATCGCTCTACGCCAATTTTTCCCATTCGACGAGTGGCTTTATAGCGGCTTGGATCTAGTTTATTTTTCTCTCGCTGATTAATCTGACCCACGTACCCCAATACATGAGCAAAATCGGCCCCCTTAGGATAATGGCGTATTAATTCCGCTTCTACTTGAACACCGGTTAAAAATGGATTGTTCACCATGAGCTTGGCGATAGCATCTTCAGATAGCTTAAACTTAAGAGGGATAGCTTCGTAAGGCCGGCGCCAATCTTTCACTCGAGATAAGAACTGAGTCTTTTCATTGGCCGTTAAACCTACCAGCGTTTCAATTAACGCTAGAGTTTCATCCATATTTTCTATTCGTTCTGCAACCACGGTTAAACTATGGCTTGGGAGGTTTTCGGCAAGTAGCACCCCGTTGCGATCAAAGATCAACCCTCTAATGGGCGCCACGGGTTGTATTTGAACTCGGTTATTGTCTGACTTTGAAGCATAAAGGTCATGCTGAACCACTTGCAAGTAAGTCATGCGAGCTGCGAGCACCAAAACTAGCAGTAATACGGACACAGAAGCCAATATTGCTCTGATAGCAAAAATGTCTTTTTCGAGCCGATCATCTTTTAGGGCAAAGCTCATTGATGCGTCACTTATTGTTTAAGCAGGATAAGGTATTGATATATAAATAATATTCTAGCATAACCAGTAAAGATGGAAATGTGCAGCCATTTTCATAGAGATACGACACTCTCCACAAAAATTAATTCATTATGTGTATCGATTAACATCTATTATTCAGTTTTAGCTTAAATTTCGCTTAGATTACTTGTGGTAAGGGTGATTATTTAAAATAGTCCAAGCCCGATAGAGCTGCTCTCCGACTAAAATTCTTACCAAGGGGTGGGGTAGAGTAAGAGGTGATAGTGACCATTTTTGCTTGGCCAACTTTACACATTCAGGGCTCAGGCCGTCAGGTCCACCGATAAGTAGATCGATATCTTGGCCCAACATACGCCAATCGGATAACTGCTCTGAAAGATTTTTCGTACTCCAAGGCTTGCCAAGTACCTCTAAGGCAACGCAGTGGTTTTTAGGATTGATGGCTGCCAACATAGCTTGGCCTTCTTTTTCGATGGCTTTGTTAACAGGTTGGTTTTTACCACGATGCCCAATGGGCAATTCTACTAACTCTATGCGACAATCGTTTGGCAGGCGCTTAACATATTCGTTAAACCCCTGCTCTACCCATGACGGCATTTTAGTACCGACGGCTATCATTCGAATTTTCAATAGCTCGCCTTCATGGCTGTCACATTCGTTATAATCACTAAGTGAGCATTAATTACTATGACTTTGGTTCGCCCCAAAGGCGTTCTAAGTCGTAGTATTCACGGGCTTGTGCTGTCATAACATGTACAACAATATCCCCTAGGTCTATGAGTACCCAGTCGCTATTGCCACGGCCTTCTGAACCTATAGGCATGATTCCTGCCTCTTTAGTTTTCATCGACACACTGTCAGCCACAGCTTGCGCATGACGGCTAGATGTACCCGTTGCCAAAACCATAAAATCGGTTACAGACGTGCGATCAGTTACGTCGATGAATGTAATGTCTTGTGCTTTCAAGTCTTCTAGTGCTTCTGTCACTAGTTTTTTTAACGCTGCTGCATCCATTGGATTCAGTTTAAACCTCGGTAGAGCCCATGTTGCTCAATATATTCTATAACAGCCTGTGGCACATGGTTGTCCACTGGTTTGTGATTGCTAATGGCCTGTCGAATTTCGCTAGACGACAGGTCAATTGGAGTTAAATCCAATTGTATATAACAACCGCTTGCATGCTGTTTAAATGTATTTACGTTATTAACCTGCTTTGCAGGCCAATGCGGTAAGTTTAGCTCGGGCTCTGCTGCTCGAGAAATCACGATGACATTAGCCAAGGTGAAAATTTTTTGCCACTGATGCCATTGGTCCAGTGATTTAGCCGAGTCGGTTCCCATTACCCATGCAATATGAGCATTGGCACCTAATTCCTGCCTAAGTTGTTGCAGTGAATCCACAGTATAGGTGGCGCCTTGGCGTTTTACTTCACTTTCGTCAACTAATAAACCTGAAAATGGCTTAACCGCTAACTTAACCATGCTGAATCTGTGCTGACTGTGACTGGCACCTTCTTTATGGTAAGCCTGACCACAGGGCATCAAACTAATGCTGT
This sequence comes from Crocinitomicaceae bacterium, assembly GCA_047628755.1. Lineage (GTDB taxonomy): Bacteria > Pseudomonadota > Gammaproteobacteria > Pseudomonadales > Oceanobacteraceae > Bermanella. Next base: position 10,435 of record JBLHVV010000085.1, read on the forward strand.
TATAACCCATTGTCTTTATCAGGTCTTGGGCGCTGGTTAAATGCCCATTATGAATGGGATCAAAAGTGCCACCCAACACCACTCTTTCAAGCCGATTAGGGGAATCTCCTGTTACACCATTACTGGCGGATATGGCCGTCACCGAACACTATCCATTTTTGCGATGTTAAGCCGTCTAAACCCACTGGTCCGCGAGCATGAATTTTGTCGGTGCTAATACCAATCTCTGCACCCAAGCCATATTCAAAACCATCAGCAAAGCGGGTTGATGCGTTGACCATTACCGAACTTGAATCCACCTGACGCAGAAACTCTCTAGCCTTAGTGTAGTTTTCAGTAATAATACTGTCAGTATGCTGGCTACTGTGTTTATTAATGTGGGCAATGGCTTGTTCTAAGCCAGCGACTATTTTAATGGACAGAATTGGAGCTAGGTATTCTGTATCCCAATCTTCGTCAACTGCATCGATAACATCAGGCAATATCGCTTTGGTTTTTTCACAACCGCGTAATTCTACACCAGCTTCAGCATAAGCCGTAGATAATTGAGGCAATACTTTTTTCGCCATAGATTCCGCAATCAGTAATGTTTCCATAGTGTTACAGGTGCCATAGCGATGTGTTTTAGAGTTAATGGCTACGTTTACAGCCTTAGTAATATCTGCGTCGTCATCAATATAAACATGACAAATACCATCTAAATGTTTAATCACAGCAACTTTAGCGTCGCGGCTAATGCGCTCTATTAAGCTTTTACCGCCCCGAGGTATCACCACATCTACAAATTCGGTCATGGTAATTAATTCACCAACCGCAGCGCGATCAGTGGTTTCTACTACTTGAACAACATGCTGGGGCAAACCTGTTTCTGTTAGCGCTTGGCGAATGCATAAAGCCAATGCACGGTTTGATTCTATGGATTCGCTGCCACCGCGCAATATAACGGCGTTGCCAGACTTTAAGCATAAGCTCGCCGCTTCGATAGTTACATTTGGACGAGACTCGTAAATCATACCAATCACCCCCAAAGGCACTCGCATTTTGCCCCTTTGTATACCGCTTGGTAAAAAGTCCATATCGGTAATGCCACCGATAGGGTCTGGTAAGCTAGATACCTGATTTAAACCCGTAATCATATCGTCAATTCGCGCAGGGGTTAGCTCTAATCGATCCAGCATAGCTGTGTCTAAGCCATTATTGCGACCGTTTACCATATCTTTGTGATTGGCCTGGGCTAATGCTTCACGATTACTCTCTATCGCCGTGGCAATAGCCGATAATGCAGCGTTTTTTAATCCTGTATCGGCTTTTGCAATCTCTGAACTAGCGGCACGAGCCTGTTGGCCCACCTGCTGCATATACGCCTTAACTTCCATAAATTGCACCTACTTTTATATATACCCACTACTCTTATAATTTGCTAAGCATGAAAATACGCTTGCCTTAAGAGATTACTTGGGGAAAAGTAGGGATTATACCCTTAATAGACAGAATCACCCAAATATGATTGCCAGAAAACCATTACTCGGAATACTAAATGAATAGCTACCCTCCAATTCACCTTATTAAACTGGCCTATTGCTTAATAGTAGGCGTGGGCCTGGGTGGTATTGCTGTTTTAGACTATCCGTCTTCCCATTTAGTGCTTTCAATTGGTACCATGCTGTATTCAATAGTCCTGATAGCAAATGCTATGTTTTTGTTATTCAACTATAAAATCAAAACAGAGGGCTATCTTTCCCAATTATTAATTATATCGATATTTGTCTACTCTATTTTGTCTGCGAAATATGGAGGCACGCAACAGGTGTATTGGATTTATTTTTTCCCCGTTGTTGCATTCTTTTTGTTTAAGCTGAATACCGGGATTTTACTCACAGTACTTTATATTCCGGCTGCACTTTATATTATTATAGAAACATCCAAACCACTTCACCAAGCTCAGATGGTGCTAAGTTTTACTGTAATTACTATGGTTTCACTATTTTTATCCTTTGTTAAAACACGCACCAATAGTCTGCTAGATCCACTCATTGGACGCGATATAAGTACGGGCGCACAATTAGCGAAATTTTTACGGCCGACACTTGTTATCGAAATAACTAGAGCAGAGCGTGAGGGAACTGGATTACTACTTATGCAGTTAAAAATACCACAACGGGGCAAGCGATCGAATAAACATGAAATGGAAGAAACTGTGGCAAAATACGCGGAGTCAATTAGTAAAAACCTAAGGCCATTTGATCGATATTATAGACTAGACAAACAAATTTTTTCTATCATTTTACCCCATGCAACCACGCAAGAAGGCACGCGTATCGCGCAAAATATTATACGAGGTGTGGCGATGCCTAATGCGAATAGCGCAACGCTTGGCTTGGCTAGCTTAAATGTAGGCGATACGGCAGATTCGTTAATCCATATTTCTCAAAAAGAGCTTAACTATGTTTAATATTAGTATGGCTAAAGATCCAGCGGTAAGTTTACTTTACATTTTGATTTCTGCGGTCTGTATATTACTGAGCATTAGTCAATATATATTTGGACATTATGACATAATGTTTTTAACCATGATTATGATTGGGCTGCTACTACCAGGTGCAGTTTTTTTATTTTTAAACCGCGAACAATCAAATGGTAAATATGTAAATATATTAATTCTAACAAGCCTGGCTACTATTATTCAATACCAGCTAAATATTGCACCGGACCTGAGTATTCACTTCGCATTTTGTTTTCCCATTATTTGTTATTTTATTTTACCAATCTCTTGGGCCATAAAAATAAATATAATTTTTATGGCCTGTACTTTTTATCAAGTGGCCAACACCCACTCAATGGTTGATAGTATTCGGCTTTGTTTTATGTATTTAGTTTTTGATTTGTCCTCATTTTGCTATGCCTATATTAATACAGTGAAACGACAAAGTTTATTAAGCCTTACTGTGACCGATTATCAATCTGGTGCTTATAACAATCGCCATCTAGCCGAAAAATTAGACCAGGAAATTGCCCGTAGCGAGGTCACTAACCGAACGCTCTCACTAGTGGCTGTAACAATTGAAGATTATGGGCAAATCTTAGATATACATGGCACCAATATTGGTGAACGCTTGTTAAAAGAATTCCACCTCTTTGTAAATAATTTAATGCGAGCTGGAGATGATATTTTTCACAACGGTAAAGGTACGTTTTATCTTTTATTGCCTAACTGCCCCATTGAAGGGGCGTTGGTATTAAAAGAGCGTTTATTTAAAAAAACTGCATCGACTCAATGGCAATATGTAGGTGACATTCAATTAAACATTGGCTTTGCTACATTAGAATCAAATGAAAATGCTAAGCAGTTTTTGCATCGCGCGTCGGAGCATTTAGTAAAACAACAGAAAACGGCTCTTAGACTGCTAGCGTTTGATAAATAATA
>JBLHVV010000086.1:0-13689 GCA_047628755.1 Crocinitomicaceae bacterium
CTTTCTGTGTTAAATCTTTCTGTTTCATGTGTTCAAAATCATAGTTTAAAGTGCAATAAAAGAAATAAATACAAATTCGTAGTTAACATAATAAAAACGTTGCCCAACGATAATGACATTACTCGAGTATAGACAATTAGAACTAAAGCCTCTATGAGCAAAGGCTTTTTAGTGCAAAAAATACTATATTTAATTAACGAAGAAAGCTAACCAGTAAACTGCTTGAAATCTATTATTTGTAACTGATTTACGCATACAATTTAGTAAACACTAAGCTAGCGATAGTAAAGTCTGTAACCTGTTTTCGCCTGCAAAGGTCAGTTGCCAATAATTACGTAAACCACCTTGCCCCGCAGCTACATTCTCTATAACACCAGCGCCAATTAAATACGCCTTCAATCGCTGAAATCCAATTTCATTGCAGCGAACATCGTCCACAGCATGACTATCTTGGATAACATCTAGGAACTCAGATTGGTATTGTAGTTCGGTATAAGTTTGCAAAGCAGAGCGCATTCGATCTTCAGTCACAGGGCCTGTCATCATGGTGCCAATACTTACAAAAGAATGTTCCCACGACATTTCAATTTTCAATTCAACGTTATGGCAATTACCATGCGCGTAGACCTTAGCCTTAAATGTTAGTGGGTATGAATCTAACTTGAACAAGCTATCTGATATGGTTTGCTGAATTTGATCCGGATCATCTTGTTTTTCTACATTCGACAAAGTACTAAATTCAGGTTTTAATTTGTCCCTTAGAACTTGTCTTGCCAATAAAAGAATATCTTCTTTACAACTCCAGTATTTAAACACCCCCGACATCATTAAACGATGCAACGATCTTAACCTTTGCATGGCAGTATCAGACATGGATTTGAGCTCTGCATTTTTCAATAAGGCGATAACCGTTTTATTTCTACTTTTAGCATAAACTGCTTCACGATGAATATAGCTTTCACCAGTATCGGACAACATTCCATAACTGTTACCGACCAATAGAATAAATATGTCGCATTTATCGATAGTGTCGCGAACCATTTTCCAGTCGTAATCACCTGAGTGTGGGCCGTAATAGGTAGACACAGGCAGCGCATCCAGTTGCATAACAACTCGATTCACTGCGTATAGAGAGTCTGCACAATCTGCAGGATCTGCACTAATAAAAACCACCTTAGATTTTGTTGGCACTTTAGCCATACTTAGTTGATACCCATTATTTAAAACCAGCCCAGCATCTTGGCCAAATATAACAATATACTTATGCTCAAAGCTGAACACAACGAACTAATCACAATGATATTTGATGCCAACGCATAGTTTCCACCCATTTTTCTTACCATGATAAAACTTGCGGTTGCGGTTGGACTGGCAAACATCAATAAAATGCAGCCTAGCTCTACCCCGCTAAAACCTAATAGATAAGCTGAAATAGTAACTATTACAGGCACAAGGACCAGTTTAGCAAAAACCACTTTAGCCGACAAACCGCTGCTGCGTTTCATTTCTGACAGGCTTAAAGCACCACCAATGCAAATTAAAGCTAATGGCAAAGTCATTTGTGCCAAATAACTTCCTGCATCATATACAACTATTGGCAGCTTTAGTTCCATCCCCGTAAATAAAAAACCTAAGGCAATAGCGATAATCAAGGGGTTTTTTGCTATATCCACCATAGTTTTCCAAATGGATATTTCTTGATGGCCTTTTAAACTCTGATTTAGACCATAAACCGATAGAACATTAAACACAGGAGTCACCACTGCTAATATAACCGCACCTATGGCCAACCCAGGGCCACCAAAGGCCTTGGCGCATAGTGCCAACCCAATGATGCCCAAATTGCTTCTAAACGCCCCCTGAACAGCAACCCCCCTATCTTCTTGAACCACAAACAAACCTGATATAGCCCAAAACACAACAAAACAAATCACAGCGGCCGAAATGCAAAAAATAGCAAATGTAAATTGTCGATCCCAATCCACTGAATAATTCTGAATTGATAAAAAAATTAAAATGGGCAAACACAGATTAAATACTAAAGATGAAGCTTGCTGAATGAACTCGTCACCAATAAACTTTTTATGTTTAAGCCATAGACCTAAAAAAACAATGATAAAAACAGGAGCCGTTACTGAGAATGTGTACTCTATGGCTGCTAAATACGTCACAGACACCCTTAATTAGAATAATAACAGCCGTAATCATACAGATTTTAACTGTTTTTAACCGCCAAAACATTTTCCCATTCACTGATAATAAGGCCTATGCTAGAATATGTGGCTTATAGATAGGTATTAATGATGTCCCGCAATAAAAAATCTCGCTCTCTAAAGCGTGTTACTGGTGGTGTTGAAACCGGCAGTAAAGAGCGCACAAAGTTAGAGAAGAAACAAAATAAGGCACGTAAAAAAGCGACTGCTAACATTGGCAAAGAGAATCGTCAGCGTTCTGTTTACCAAAAGGCCGTAGACGATGAGAAATCAACGAAGCGGAAAAAAGGCCCTGCGCAACTCCCACCTTTAGATTTAACCGCTTTGTCGCCAAAAAAAGCGGATTCAAAAAAAAGCCATGCTAAGCAAAATAGCCCAGAAGAAGATAAGCAGCCGCCTATGGCTTCAAAACCAGAAAAAGATAAGCTGGTTTTTGATGATGTTGTTGTAGACAACAACAATGAGGCTGAAATGTCAGATGAAGATCTATTCGATCTATTAGAAAACCCTGGTAAATCTGATAATTTCTGATGTATGCCCAGCTTTAATTCTGAAAACTCGCCCCCTGAAGAGCCTCACACGCTTCAACATGAAACTGATTCAGGAAAGTTTTCACTGATACGTCCAGGTGCTGACTCGCAAAAGTCGCTGCAAGCTTGGGATGCTGCTGACAGTTATCTGATTGATTATTACTTAAGTGAGCTTTCCACAGTAAACGTAGCCGTAATTAATGATCAGTTTGGTGCTCTTGGAATAGCTCTAAGGAAAACAGTTAGCTACTGGATTAGCGACAGTTTTTGTTCACATAGCGCATTAAAGCAGAATCTAGCCCACAACCAGCTATCTGTATCCTATCCCCTATTCGACCCACTAGAACCATGGGACACACAAGTAAAAGCGGGTATTGCACTAATAAAACTGCCAAAAAACTTAAGCTTTTTAACTCATCTGATTAATCGTTGCCACTCAGAAGGTATCAGTAATATTTATATTGCGGGCATGATGAAACATCTGCCCAAAAATATTCTTGTTTTTTTACAAAAATTTGGCGAAGTTAATCGTTTGCCTTTTAAAAAGAAAGCGACTATCTACAAGTTAACTTTAAGCCCGTCGTTGATTGAAAGTATTAGATCGAACTACCCTAAGCAACTGCATATCGGCGACATCAAGCTCAGCACTCAAGCCAATGTTTTTGGTCGCGACAAATTAGATCCTGGAGCAGCTTTTGTTGTTGAGAACTTAACCAAACTACCAAAATGCAATAATGTAGCTGATTTATGCTGTGGCAGTGGTATTTTAGCCATTGCCTATGCTAAGCAGAATTTCAATTCGTCTAACGCTGCAAAGATCACACTGTTTGATGAATCTTTTATGGCAGTTCAAAGCAGTATTAATTCTTGTGAATTAAATAGTATTAAAGATTACGAAGTGCACTGGGATGACGGTTTAAAAAACAATAAACAAAAGTTTGACCTCATTCTATGCAATCCTCCTTTTCATGAGGAGCATACAGTGGGTGATTATATTGCAAAGCGCTTGTTTAACGACGCTAAACAACATCTCACTCCAAATGGGTCATTAGTAGTAGTGGGCAACCGACACCTTGGCTACCATGTGACACTTAAGAAATACTTTAAGCAAGTTAGCACTCTCGCGTCCAATTCAAAGTTTATATTACTCAAAGCTAATGCCTAAACTTATTTTACCCAGCTTCTTGATACCCTCTTCTATATGTAAAATGGAGTACCAAGTTAAGCGCAGTCGATTTATTGCCTTTGCAGATCACACCAAAGGTATTAAGTCTGCAAAATCATTTCTGCATAAATTAAAAGCCAACTTCCCAGATGCCAGGCATCATTGTTATGGTTTTGTGGCTGGCCACCCTAATGAGAGCAGCCTTTATGGATTCAGTGACGACAATGAACCTAGCGGTACGGCAGGTATGCCTATATTCACACATTTAAAACACAGTGGTATTGGTGAAATTAGTGTCGTGGTAGTTCGTTACTTTGGCGGCACAAAATTAGGTACAGGAGGATTGGCAAGAGCCTATTCTGAGGCAACTAAACAAGTGCTAGAGAAGCTTGAAACATCTGTTTTCATAGAAACTAAAAAGATTGTTATAAGCTGTGATTTTGCTTCTGAGGCAGGGGTTAGAAATAAGATAAAAAGTGTAAAAGGAAGCGTCGTAAATGTAAAATATCTAGATAATGTAAAGCTAACTTGCTTAGTACCCGTTAACTGTGAGTTAAACTTGCCTTACTCTGTTAATTCATCTGCATAGCGAACAATATGCCTAAGGCTATCCTGAGACATGTCACACAGCAACATATTAACTTCAAATTCAGTTTGAGAAGCACGCCTAATGCTAACAATCTGAGCAGAAGCCTCTAACTGAAATAGCTCGCCACTCTTAAAGTGCATTTTCAACTCGATCATAAGCAACTGGTATTTAGACTGACAGCCGTTATCCTCAATATTATGCAGAATTGGAATTTGCTCACCTGTGCAATGAGTCTTCAAACCACGAGGTGAAATACAAACGCCCGTCATAATCAACGCCGTTTTATTATCGCTTGTTACAGCACTGACGCTAAAGCCAGATGGCTGCGCATAATTATCGGTTGCTTTCATATTCATATAAAAATTAAATATATCATCTCTATTAATCGTTTGCGTACTATAGTAATAACCCATATAGATTATTTTTCAACCAGAAGTTACAATAAAATTCGAAATTGATACATAGTCGGCATACTTTCTAACTAAAAATAACAAATTATACCCCAATTATTCCCTGTTAATTGTCACCCAAATCGTTCTATTTCCTCCACCTTATTGGTAAATCATCCCAAGTAAATGCCCTGCTATAGCACTAAACCTAAGCACCCTTTTGAATTAAGAAGAGTTAACTGGCAGCCAAACTAAGTGGTCTTAATGTTAGCTGGTGTATCATCTGTCCCACCGAACGCATGCACAAAATAATCTTAATAATCTGGTATAAGTCTTTGAATATATTAACTAAGATCTGATCTCACAGAAGAATCTGTGTTTTCATCAATAGTCCAACCTGCCGATCTATGCTGGCAGAAAATGTACCAAACCAACTTTAACAATAGAGAACTTCGGTAATGGCCTCTACATTTCAAAAGCCATAAAATGATAATCTTTTAATTTAGGCATTACACTAATAGTTTTTTTGAATGGGTAAATTATTGGCCGGTCAAACATCTATTAATTATAAAATATAAAAAAACCCATAAGAAGTAAATCTTATGGGTTTTGTTATATCCGGTGCTTCACTTTAACTTAGTTAAAAGCTTAGCCAAAGTCATCTAACATGATACTTTCGGGCTCAACACCCATTTCTAACAGCATATTTGTTACCGATTGGTTCATGATAGGCGGGCCACACATGTAGAATTCACAATCTTCTGGGGCCGGATGGTCATTTAAATATTCTTCTAAAAGTACATTATGGATAAACCCAGTCAAACCTTCCCAATTATCCTCAGGCTGAGGATCTGACATAGCAACATGCCATTCAAAATTAGGGAAATCTTTAGCTAAACCATCATAATCTTCTTTATAAAAAAGCTCTCTTAGTGAGCGGGCACCATACCAAAAACTAATCTTACGATCTGATTTAAGGCGCTTAAGTTGGTCAAAAATGTGTGAACGCATTGGAGCCATTCCAGCACCACCACCAACAAATATCATTTCAGCCTGAGTATCTTTTGCAAAGAATTCGCCAAATGGACCGTAAACAGTAACTTTATCACCAGGTTTCATATTAAAAGTGTAAGTAGACATAATACCCGGGTTGATGCCCACAGCACCTGGAGGAGGCGTCGCGATACGAATATTAAATTTTACAATACCCTCTTCTTCTGGATAGTTAGCCATTGAATAAGCGCGAATAGTGGTTTCTTTGTTAATCGTTTTAAGATCAAAAAACTTAAAGTGATTCCAGTCGCCGCGGTATTCTTCTTCAATATCAAAGCTAGAAAAGTCAATTTCGTATGGAGGACATTCTAATTGAACATAGCCACCTGCACGGAAATCCACTACTTCGCCTTCTGGTAATCTCAGAGTCAATTCTTTAATAAAAGTGGCAACGTTAGGGTTAGACTCAACCGTGCACTCCCACTTTTTAACACCGAATACTTCGTCTTCAACTTCAATCTTCATATCCTGCTTAACAGGCACCTGACAAGACAAACGCCAGCCATCGCGGCCATCACGCTTTGTGAAGTAGGATTCTTCAGTAGGAAGCATTGAGCCGCCACCATCAAGAACCTGACACTTACACTGAGCACAAGTACCACCACCACCACAAGCAGAGGACAAAAATACACCCTTGCTTGCCAATGTTTGAAGCAGTTTATCACCGGCTGCAACGACGATTGTTTTTTCAGGGTCACCATTAATTTCAATGGTCACTTCACCAGAGCTTACTAGCTTGGCACGGGCACTTAATATTATCGCTACCAGTGCAAGCACCATAGCGGTAAACATAAATACGCCTAAAATAATTTCTGTATATTCACCCATTTTTATCACACACCCTATAAAGACACGCCGGAGAACGACATAAAGCCAAGTGACATAAGGCCCACCGTCATAAAGGTGATACCAAGACCTTCAAGGCCTTTTGGTACGTCACTGTATTTGAGTTTCTCACGGATACCCGCAAGAGCTGTAATGGCTAACGCCCAACCTACACCGGCACCAAAACCATATACAACTGATTCACCAAACTGATAATCACGCTCTACCATAAATAAAGACGCCCCTAAAATTGCACAGTTAACTGTGATTAAGGGCAAGAAAACACCTAATGCGCTGTATAGCACAGGCACATACTTATCTAGAAACATTTCTAAGATCTGTACAATCGCAGCAATAACACCGATGTAACTTATTAGACCTAAGAAACTTAAATCAACCTCAGGATAACCAGCCCAAGCTAACGCACCTTCTTTTAATAAGTAAGTATAAATTAAATTGTTAACCGGTACAGTAATAGTCAAAACAACGATTACCGCAATACCCAGACCAAAAGAAGTTTGAATTTTCTTAGATATAGCCAAAAAGGTGCACATGCCTAAGAAGAAGGCCAGTGCCATATTCTCAACGAATACAGCCTTAACAAACAGAGATAAATAATGCTCCATTATTAATGAGCCCCCGAAGTTATAGTATTTGGCTGAATTTTAAAGTCAGCCTTTTCAACTTGAGTAGGAATCAAGGTACGAGACACCCAAATAAACAAACCAATAATGAAGAACGCACTTGGTGGTAATAGCAACAATCCATTGCTGTAGTACCAGCCACCATTAGTCACAAGAGGTAATATTTCGAAACCAAATAATGAACCTGAACCAAACAGCTCACGTACAACGGCGACCGAAATCAATACAACGCTATAACCAAGACCATTACCAATACCATCAAGGAAACTTAAACCTGGAGGATTTTTCATGGCAAATGCTTCAGCACGACCCATTACAATACAGTTAGTAATAATCAGACCAACGAATACTGAAAGCGACTTGCTAACGTCATATGCGTAGGCTTTTAGTACTTGGTCTACCACAATTACTAAAGAAGCAATAATCGTCATTTGAACAATGATCCGAATATTACCCGGAATATGATTACGAATAATCGATATACACAAGTTAGAGCAAGCCGTCACTAAAGTGAGCGCTACACACATAACCAGGGTTACGTTTAAGCTTGTTGTTACCGCCAGCGCAGAACACACACCCAAAATTTGAACAGCAATTGGGTTATTAGTTAATAATGGCTGGGTTAAAATTTCTTTAACTGATGTCGTCATCTTAAACCCCTTGATCCAAGCTAGTTAGGTAAGCAGCAAAACCTTGCTTACCTAGCCAATAGCGCAATAAATTTTCAACGCCATTACTGGTTAATGTCGCCCCTGATAATCCATCAACTTGATTCATTTCGTATGGATTGCCTGCAACAACAGCTCCTTTAACCACATCAATTGCTACTGAACCGGAAGCATCGTGAACTTTTTTACCAACCCACATAGCTTTCCAACTAGGGTTATCGATCTCCCCCCCTAATCCAGGAGTTTCGGTATGAGAGAAAAAGCCAAGCCCTGCAATCGTTTTAGCATCACCTTCCAGAGCGATAAAGCCATACAAGGTAGACCATAATCCGTAGCCATGGACTGGAATGATAATGCGATCAACTACACCGTCTTTCTCAGCCAAATAAACAGCCGCAAACTTTTCTTTGCGCTTTATACTTGCAGGGTCCATTTTTTTAGCTAACTTCTCGCTAAACTTAGGATTCTTAGCTAATTTTCTTTGATCAAAGCCTTCAACCTGAAAACCCTCTGCTGCCAATTCGCTTAGTTCAGTTTCAGTTGCGTAAACACCTGTATCAAGGTTGACTATTCGAGTATTGACCTGTTTGAATTGTTCTTCAATGCTTTTGCCTTCGACCAAAAGGCCAGCAGCAGCAAGTATATTTTTCTTTTTATCTTCAAGTTTGTTCTTAACCTGAAGAGGCTTAAGAAGAACGGCCGATCCCGCAACGATGATTGAGCACACAAGGCACAGCAACACCGCAACTATAAGAGTTTTTTTAATGCTATCGTTGTTAGCCGACATTACGAGCAACCCTCCGCTTAATATTTGATTGAACAACAAAATGGTCCATCAATGGGGCGAACAAGTTTGCAAACAAAATTGCTAACATAATTCCCTCTGGGAATGCTGGGTTGACTACTCGAATCAAAACAACCATTACACCAATTAGAGCGCCAAAGAAGAATTTACCAGTATGGGTCATAGAAGATGATACGGGATCGGTGGCCATAAAGATCATACCAAAGGCAAATCCACCTACAACTAAATGCCAATACCACGTCATTGCAAACATTGGATTGGTATCTGAACCAATGAAGTTTAGTAAAGATGACAATGCCACCATACCAATCATTACGCCTGTTACGATTCTCCAAGAAGCAATACCCATGATCATAAGTACTGAACCACCAATTAAAATCGCGATGGTACTGGTTTCACCAATAGATCCTTGAATGGTTCCAGAGAATGCGTCAAACCAAGTTAAACCAGTGGCTAAAACAGCATCAATACCGCCTGTTGCCGCTAGACCTAGAGGCGTTGCACCTGAAAAGCCATCAACGGCTGTCCAAACAGCGTCGCCTGAAATTTGAGCAGGATAAGCAAAGTACAGAAAAGCGCGGCCTGTTAAGGCTGGATTTAAAAAGTTTTTACCAGTGCCACCAAAAATCTCTTTACCAATCACAATACCAAAGCTAATGCCTAGAGCAACCTGCCACAATGGAATATCTGGAGGGCAAATTAGTGAAAAAAGTATAGAAGTAACAAAAAAACCTTCGTTTACTTCGTGACCGCGTACGGTGGCAAATAAAACCTCCCAAAAGCCACCAACAATAAATGTGACGGCATAAATTGGTATGAAGTACATAGCACCATAAATAATATTGTCCCAAATACTGGTCACATCATATCCAGTTAGAGCCGATATTATGACACCACGCCAACCTTCAGCTTCAGCAATATTCATTGCATCTAGCGCATTGTTAGCCTGAAAACCAATGTTCCACATGCCAAAAAATATTGCTGGAAAACAGCATAGCCAAACCGTGATCATGATACGTTTTAAGTCGATGCCGTCTCGGACATGAGAACTGTTATTAGTAACATTTGGTGGTGAGTATAAGGCAGTATCAATCGCTTCATAAAGCGGATACATTTTCTCGAACCTGCCACCTTTAGTAAAATGAGGTTCGAGGCCATCGAGCATTGAACGTAATCCCATTTTTATGCCTCCATCTCAATACGTGTAAGGTTGTTTCGAAGAATTGGACCGTATTCATACTTGCCAAGACAAACGTATGTGCACAGTGCTAAATCTTCTTCGTCTAATTCCAACGCACCTAGATTAATAGCGGTTTCCATATCTTCAACAATAAGGGAACGTAATAGCTGAGTAGGTAAAATATCTAACGGCATTATATTTTCATAGGCGCCAATAGGCACCATTGCGCGCTCACTACCATTTGTAGTAGTAGTAAAATTAAATATTTTGCTAGACATTAATTTTGAAATATAAATACTCTTAGCTGAGTGACGCTCTGCACCTGCACGAAGATAATGCAACATTGGACGATCCCGCCCTTCTTCTAGCACAGAAATTTGATTTGCAAAGCGACCTAAGTAAGCTTCAGGACCTGCTGCTGTTTTACCGCCGAAAACAGAACCTGAGATAACTCGATTCTCACCATCGGCTAGCTCATTAGCTGTTAATTCAGTTAATGACGCGCCCACTTGAGCACGAATTAAACGAGGCTTATTTACCTGAGGACCCGCTAGTGACACAACACGGTCAGAAAAGATTTTACCTTCAGTAAATAATTTTCCAATAGCAATGACATCTTGATAACCAACATGCCAAACTGTTTTGCTTGCGCTAACAGGATCTAAGTTGTGAATAGCCGTGCCCACTAAACCTGCTGGATGCGGACCTGACACTTCAACTAGCTGGGCGTCAACAGTAGGAACATCCGCTTCAACAGCTTTGGTAACAAACAGCTTAGGTGCTAAGTTTGCAAGTACGGCTAAACCGTTAGTAAAGGCTTCTTTGTATTCAGCAATAATTACCGCAGGATCTGCGGCTAATGGATTAGTATCCACCGCAGCCACAAAAATAGAACTTGGGGTAGAGCCGGGCGCAGGCACACGGGAATATGGGCGAGTACGAATAGTCGTCCACATTCCAGATGCAATTAACTGAGACTGGACTTGGTCAGATGATAACTCTGAAAGATCAGCTGCCTTGTGGCTAGTAAAGATTTCTTCATCGTCTCCTTGTATCTCAATCACAATCGATTGAAATACACGGCGTTTACCACGATTAATTTCCTTCACAGTCCCAGATGCGGGAGACGTATAATTAACGCCTTCTGTTTTTTTGTCTGTAAAGAGCAACTGCCCTTTTTTGACACTATCACCAACCTGCACCAGCATGGTCGGTTTCATACCTACATAGTCAGAAGCTACCAATGCTACCTGAGAAACCTTATTACCGTTGGTAATATGTTGTTCAGGCTTCCCAGCAATTGGCAGGTCGAGACCTTTCTTGATTTTGATCATATGCCTTGCCTAATCACAGTTCAAAAAAATTCGATTATTTGCGTAAAAAAAACGCTTATATTTGTATACTTTTCAGACAGTTGCGAACTATTGTTAAAGTTCTTATAAAACTGAATTTTAGTATAATCGTCTCATCTAAGGCTGGCTACAGAGTTAAGGAACAAAAACACGCAATGTTAGAACTAATTGCTTTATTTGCCCAAAATCTAACTGTATCCCACCACGGATAACTCGGTATTAAAGAATAAGTATAGCCACAGGTTTGCTTTATGCTTAATTATTAAGCTACTCAGCTGAGCTTTTACTGATTCCCATAATTTTTTGTTGCAGATATAAAAAGCCGCTATTGATAGCGACCTTCATCAAACAACTATCATCAAACAACTATTTAGCAACCAAAGGATAAGCCGGATAATCTACACCGCATAACTGCTGGGCTATTCTGACAACCTGGCAGCTATAGCCATATTCATTATCGTACCAAACGTAAACGTTCACACGATTACCACTAACGATGGTAGCTTCACCATCAACAATACCAGCACAGCGGTTACCAACAAAATCACTTGAAACAACCTCAGGGCTGCGCACGTAGTCAATCTGTTTTTGCAAAGACGAATACAAAGACGCGTCTCTTAAATATGAATTTAGGTCTTCCACTTCAACTTCTTTATTGAGTGTTAGAGATAAAATAGCCATAGAAACGTTTGGCGTTGGCACACGAATCGCGTTGCCCGTTAGCTTACCCTTAAGTTCAGGTAATGCTTTAGCTACTGCACTTGCAGCGCCTGTTTCTGTAATAACCATATTTAATGCGGCAGCACGGCCTCGACGATCACCATCGTGGTAGTTATCGATTAAATTTTGATCATTTGTATATGAGTGAACGGTCTCGACGTGACCACACTCTACGCCATATTCATCGTTCAGTGCTTTAAGCACTGGAGTGATAGCGTTAGTGGTGCATGAGGCAGCCGATAGGATGGTATCGGTTTCTTCAATGTCACTGTCATTTACGCCATATACAATATTCTTAATGTCACCTTTACCAGGGGCTGTTAGCAATACCTTAGCAATGCCCTTACACTCTGCGTGGACACCAAGGCCCTTGGCATCACGCCAAACACCTGTATTGTCAATAAGCAACGCGTCATTAATACCATACTCGGTATAATCGATTTCGGATGGGTTTCCGGCGTAAATAATATTAATATAAGTACCATTTACAATTAACGCATTGTTTTCTTCATCAACCTGAATGGTACCTTTGAAAGAACCATGAATAGAATCACGACGCAGTAGACTTGCGCGCTTAACAAGATCATCACCCTTACCTTTACGCACAACAATTGCCCGCAAACGCATACCTTCGCCACTGCCCGACTTCTCAACCATGATACGAGCCAGTAAACGACCAATGCGGCCAAAACCATAAAGAACAACATCACGGCCAGCATTTGACTCATGCTTGGCATTAATAGCGTCAGCCAATTGAACTCTCAAAAAATCTTCAAGTGACTCGCCATTGCCTTCATTACGAAATTTAACGGCCATTTTACCAATGTCGATATGGCATTTTTCAACGCCCAACACGACAAGCGCTTGCAATACAGGCAATGTATCAACAACAGATAGCTCTTGTTTTTCAACTTGACGAACAAAGCGATGGGCTTTGAGAATGTCGATTACAGAGCGATTTACGATAACGCGACCATAAACAGATAAAACAATGCTGTTTTTACGGTAGAGGGATCCAATTACAGGAATCATGCTTTCAGCAGTCTCTTCGCGTAATTTCCAGTCGTTTAAATTAGCTTCTCGAACATCTTGACTCAAGTTGAATACCCCAAAGTTTTATAGGCCTAAAATTTGTGGCATATTATGCCTGTATCTATATTTAATCTCAACGACTTGTAAATCCAGTTGGACTTAAATCCCGTAAGAGCAAATGTGTATTTGCAACTAACAACCCTTAACAGGCGTGCAAGCTTTAAGTACACTACGCCCAACTCAGTAATGTTTAATTAGGACTACCATGACGCCAGCAGCACCTTTACCAAAGAAACTTGGCGACATACAGACCTGGGGTAACATTAAGGGCACCCATTTCACTCATGAAATTGCCCTAGCCGCAGCTGGATATTCTGGACTGACCTTAGTGATTGCGAACAACAACAGCGATTGCCAAAGACTTACAGAAGAACTTAAATATTTTTTTAATGGAGAAGTGTTTAATCTTCCTGACTGGGAAACCCTGCCTTACGATTATTTTAGCCCCCACCAAGACATAATCA
>JBLHVV010000087.1:0-13658 GCA_047628755.1 Crocinitomicaceae bacterium
TTTTACCGATATTCTAGGAGGGCTAGCTTTAAAAGTATTTGGGGTATCTGACTTGAAGTAATTAAGCCCATTATTATAGTGTGGTTTTTAATTATCCTATATCAGCGTACAATTACACAATATTTTATTAGTATTAAAACCTATGCCTGCTACCCCCAAAAAAGCGTTGTCTGTCCAGGCTTTGCCCCAAGATATTCGAACTTTTGCTAAGTTTCGCGACAACTTCACTCCTGCGCCATTTTTGCCAATGTGTAAAAAAGAAATGGATCAACTGGGGTGGGATAGCTGCGATATCATCATTATTTGTGGTGACGCTTATGTGGACCATCCAAGTTTTGGCATGGCCGTCATTGGTCGTACTTTAGAAGCACAAGGCTTCAGAGTCGGGCTAATTTGCCAGCCAGACTGGACTGATTTAGAGAGTTTTAAAGCGCTTGGTAAGCCTAATTTATTTTTCGGTGTTTCGGCTGGCAACATGGACAGCATGATCAACCGTTACACTGCCGATAAAAGAGTGCGCCACGACGACGCTTATACACCGGGTAATATAGGTGGCAAGCGTCCCGATCGGGCAGTAACTGTTTATACGCAAAAATTGCGTGAGATATATAAAAAACAGGTGCCAATTATTGTGGGTGGCATTGAAGCCAGCTTGCGTCGCTTAAGTCATTATGATTACTGGCAAGACCGCATCCGTGGCAGTGTGTTATTAGACTGCACCGCCGACATGTTATTTTATGGCAATGCCGAACGTGCCCTTGTAGATGTGGCTCATCGCTTAGGCAGTGGCGAAGCCATTACAGAGATTAAAGATGTGCGCGGTACTGGCTTTTTACAAAAGCAATTACCGGCAAATTGGGTGCAGGTAGACAGTACTCATTTAGACCAGCCTGGTCCGGTTAAAAAGCATTTAAGCCCTTACGAAATGATTGACCTTGAAGAGCAAGAAAAAGATCGTCAGCTTAAAAGTGAAGGGGCTCAAATTGTACAAATTGTCCCTCATACTCAAATGCGACAAACGGATCCCGCCACCAGTTACATTCGCTTGCCAAGTCTTGACCAAGTTAAAAAAGATCCGGCTTTATATGCCCATCTAGATCGTGTGTTTCATAAAGAGACTAACCCAGGTAATGCCCGAGCGTTAGTTCAGGCTCATGGCCGTAATGATGTATGGATGAACCCACCACCAATTCCGTTATCAACAGAAGAGCTAGACTGGGTTTTTGAGCAACCCTACAAGCGTGTACCGCATCCTGTTTATGGTGATGCTAAAATTCCTGCTTATGACATGATTCGTTTTAGCGTAAATATTATGCGAGGCTGTTTTGGCGGCTGTACTTTTTGCTCTATTACCGAACACGAAGGTCGTATTATTCAAAGCCGTTCTGAAACTTCTATATTAAATGAAATCGAAAATATTCGTGATTTAACCCCGGGTTTTACTGGCCAAATTTCAGATTTAGGCGGTCCAACCGCCAATATGTATCGTTTGAACTGCAAGTCCAAAGTCATTGAAGAAAATTGTCGTCGTCCTAGTTGTGTTTATCCAACCATATGTAGCAGTCTGCAAACCGATCACAGTCACACCACGCAGCTGTATCGCAAGGCGCGTAAGATTGAAGGTGTTAAAAACATCGCAATAGCGTCTGGTCTACGTTATGACCTAGCGGTAGAAGATCCTGAATACGTTAAAGAATTAGTTACTCATCATGTGGGTGGCTATTTAAAAATTGCGCCAGAACACAGTGAAGATGGTCCGTTAACTAAAATGATGAAGCCTGGCATGGGTACTTATTATAAATTTAAGAGTATGTTTGAAAAATACTCTAAAGAAGCCGGCAAAAAGCAATATTTGATCCCATATTTTATTAGTGCTCATCCAGGCAGTACCGATAAAGACATGATGAATTTAGCATTATGGTTAAAAGATAATAATTTTAAAGTGGATCAAGTACAGAACTTTTACCCAAGTCCTATGGCATCGGCAAGTACAATGTTTGCCACTGAGCGTAATCCGCTTAAGCCTATCAAGGCAAATAATAGTGATCCTCTGTTTTCAGCCAAAACCAAAGAGCAGCGTGCATTACACAAAGCATTTTTACGTTATCACGATGCAGAAGGTTGGCCGTTATTGCGCAAGGCTTTGTTAAAAATGGGCAAGTCTCATTTAATTGGAAGAGGGCCTAAACACTTGGTGCCACCAGAGTCTGGTAAAGAAAAAGACGCTCGACGTGCTGGTAAAAAGTTTGTACCCGTAAACTCAGGGCGACCAAAAAAAATGTTTGATGCTAAAACTCAGCATAATGGTTTGCCAACAATGCCCAGTGGCGGTCAGACTAAAAAGAGTGGTAGACCAGCGGCTAAAAAACCGCTTTTACAGCATAAAAAACGCTAACTTCGGTTAGTTTTTTTTTGTTAAGTTCTCAGGTATGAGAAAGCTTGTTGTGCATTAGCTTGATAATATCGCCTCATCGAACAATGCCTAAACTAAAATGAACAAGACCAAAGCAATGTCTTTTATGATATTTCATTTAGACAAAAACTCGGCATAACTACTGCCGGCCATATGCAGAGATTACAAGATGACCAGACAGTTGTTAGGGCTTTTTTCAGCCTTATCTATAATGCTTACATCGTTAACCGCCAATGCCACATTGGAAGTTGGCTTAGGCGCAGTTGTTACAAATGTCCCACTTTATATTGGCAGTGATGAGGCTGAGACTTTTTATGTGCCTTTCCCATATTTACGTTATCGCACTGAGAAAATAACAGTGGATCGAGATTTAATTCAAGGAAATTTATGGAAATATGGTAATTGGACCCTTGAACTGAGCTTAGGTGGTGCGGTAAAAGTCAATAGCGAGGACAGCAAGGTGCGCCAAGGTATGGATGATCTAGATTATATCTTAGAGGTTGGTCCTGCCCTTAACTATTTCTTTTTAGGGGACCGAACTACCGATAATGCGCTGTTACTAGAGTTTCCATTAAGAGTGGCTATTAGTTCGGACTTTACCGATGCCCGTTATCGCGGTGTTACCTTTAACCCTAGGCTGGTTTGGCGTCGAGGCTATACCATCAATGGTTATGAGGTTAGACCGCAAGTAGCGTTTGGGGTACGTTCAGCTGACAGTGATCTAAATAATTATTTTTACGGTGTGGAGTCCAAGTTTGCAACATCAGAAAGATCAGCTTATAAAGGCAAAGCCGGATATGGTGGTACGCAATTTAGCTACAGTACGGCTGTTTTATGGGACGACTGGTTAGTGGCCGGTTTTATGCGATATGTCAATGCTAACGGTGCTGCTTTTGACGATAGTTCGCTGTTTAAGCAAGATGATAGCTGGGTTTTTGGTTTTGCAGTGGCTTATTTATTTACCGATAAGTAGCATGTTTTTTAGCCGATTGGCGGCTGATTTTAAGGCTTAACTGATAAAGATCAGTTTGAGACGCAATTGAATATCTTAGTCTGGGTTATTAATTAAATTCAGTGTACACTCGTTTACCTTAAATATAGTCTAATTTAGCTGCTCAGTTGTAATGTGGTTTTAGACTGAAAACTTAAACTCATGTTTCGAAGATGCTGTTGATATGAAAACATTTTTAAGCTTAATTATGGTGGTCTTTGTCTCTTTGTCTGCGGTTGAATCGGCCGAAGCCAAGCGTTTTGGCAGCGGTGGATTTGGTAAGGCCTTTAAAACGAGTCCATTTAAAAAGGCGTCCCCTCAAAAGACAGCCCCTAAAAATGCCGACGCTAATAAATCTAGTCTGGCAGGTAACGCAGCTAGAAGACCCGGTATGGGTGGGCTTATGGGTGGTTTATTAGCAGGAGGTATGTTCGCTTACTTGTTAGGCAATGGTGCCTTTGAAGGTTTACAGTTTATGGATATTTTATTATTTGGTTTAATCGGGTTCGTGCTATTTAAGCTGTTTTTAGGTCGAAAGGTACCTGCAGTTAACGGTGTTAATGGCCAAGGTTATAATAGACAAGCATATAATCAGCATAATCCCATAGGTGCTGGCTTTGAACGCTCTAATTTGGATGCTAGTAGTGGGTCCTCCAATGAAACGCCAATGGATATCCCTGCTGAATTTGATATAGCTGGATTTGCTAACCGTGGTTTAGAGCATTATAAATTGGTTCACAAAGCATGGGATCAGGGAGATATGTCGATAGTTAAGGAATACCTCCACGAGAGTTTATTAGATCAATTACAAGCTGAGCGGTCTCTGCAGGCCGAAGTTCTAAGCAATGAAGTGCTCGACTTAACTGCAGACGTGGTCCGTTCTGAAGTAGAAGACCGTATACATACTGTTAGCCTATTGTTTCGGGGGCGTATGAAGGACTTGCAAGCTAACCAAGAGCACGGTATCTATGACCTTTGGCATTTACAGCAGACAAATGACGGCGACTGGTTAATTATTGGCATTGAAGCGGAATAAGCAATAACACAGTGCATAAAAGACAGAATTCGATGGTTAGTGCGATTTCCTGACCGACAGACAGATTAGACTAGTAAGGTGTAAAAATATAAATGAATATTCCTGATTTTTTAGTAAATGGTGTACTTGATTTTAGTGCATGGCAGATAGTGCTATATACGCTTATCATGACGCATATTTCAATCATATCTATTACAGTGTATCTGCACCGTGCTATGGCTCACAGAGCCATGGACATACATCCTGCCTTGGCCCATTTCTTTAGGTTTTGGTGTTGGTTCACTATGGCCACGGTCACGAAAGAATGGATCGCAGTCCATAGAAAGCATCATGCTAAGTGCGAAACAGACGAAGATCCGCATTCGCCAGTAAGAAAAGGTCTAAAAACAGTTTTATTAGGCGGTGCTGAGTTGTATCAAACTGAGATCTCCAAAGAAGAGACCATCAACCGCTATGGCAAAGGTTGCCCTGAGACTTGGGTAGATATAAATATTTATGAAAAAAATAAAAATGTAGGCATAACTATCCTTGGTGTTATGAGTGTGGTTTTATTTGGTCCAATCGGTCTAACAGTTTGGGCCGTTCAAATGTTATGGCAGCCAGTCCATGCTGCCGGTATTATCAACGGTGTAGGCCATGTGTTTGGATATCGTAATTTTGAATGTGCAGATGCATCAAGAAACATAACCCCTTTAGCTATTTGGATTGGCGGTGAAGAGCTTCACAACAATCATCACACATACCCTAACTCTGCAAAGCTATCTGTTAAGGCTTGGGAATTTGACATTGGTTGGATGTACATTCGTATGTTTCAAATCTTAGGCCTAGTTAAAAATGTTCGAAAAGGTCCTGTTGCACATGTAAACGTCAATAAAACTGAACTAGATTTAGACGCAGCAATGGCTGCAGCTAATAATCGTTTTCAAATTATGGCTAAATTCTATCAAACAGTCATTAAACCTGTGGTCAAAGATACTAGATCAGAAGCCAATGCTAAGTTAGCTCCAGTTATGAGACGAGCCAAAAAGCTATTAACACGTGACGACAGCCTAATGACTGACCAGTACCGTTCTCAACTAGCCGAGCTTATTGAGTATGACGAAATGGTAGAAAAAGTTTATCAAATGAAGCAAGACTTACAGAAAGTTTGGAAAAAACGTTCAGCTAGTCGCGATGAGCTTTTACATGCTATGCAAGCGTGGTGTAAAGAAGCTGAAGCAAGCGGTATTCATGCATTAGAAGAGTTTGCTGCTAGTTTAAAGCAGTACAGTACTAAAATGGCTTAACACTTACCTTGTTACCTAAATATTATCTAAAAAAGGAGCTTCGGCTCCTTTTTTAGGTTTTGGCAGAGTGGCACAGCAGACAACAGAATACCTGAGCAATGCAAGTATGGAAGTCTCCAGTTTTGCTTTTTTATATTTTGCTGTATTACTTACTTTTTGCTAACTAGTCCTGCATTGCTTTTAATTTCTTGGCATCAGCTAGACCACCAATATTTTTAACATTGGTATAGCCCAATTCCTTAAGCATGGTTTCTGCTTTTCCTGAACGTCCGCCACTTCGGCAGTAGACTAATATCTCATCGTCTTTGTTTGGTAATAGGCTACTGGCTTGCTCTGTTACGTTTGTGTGGGTTAAATGTATAGCACCTTCTATATGGCCAGAAGAAAACTCTGATGATGAACGAACGTCTAGCCAGATGGTTTCTGCCAATGCTGTGAACGATGCGATCGTTAGAATTAACCCTGTAGTAAGTTTCTTAAACATGTTTTTTCCTTTGTGTTGTTGTTTATTTACAAAATATATTAGATCTATCTAATTTAAAGTCAATATTTAAAAAAAGAGCAATTAAGCTCTTTTTATATTTACTATCATCGGTGCAGGTAGTTAATCACTGGGGTTTAGCAATTAATTTTTAGTTGTTGGATCGTAAGATAAAAACATCGCTTTTTTATCCTCTGCGATAATATACTGTTTTAAGTAGTCTACTATCTCTTGTTTACTTAGTTCTGCCACATGCTCTGCGATTTTATCCATGGTGTTAAATGCTAAGTTTTCACGCTCTAAGTCTCTCCACAAGCGGCTAGTTTTTTCTTGTAGATTTAGTGGCTTTTTAGTTAGGTTAGTCACCAGCCCTTGTCTATGTGCAATAAAATCTTGCTTAGACATAGCTTCAAGTGTGACTACAAAATTTTCTATAAAGGCTTCGCTTTCAGCTAATAATATAGCAGTTGGAGTGGTGGGTGACTGGACTATAAAACCTAAGCCACCTTGTTCTAAAATAGGGTAAGGAGTCGCAAAAACTATATATCCATGTTTACGCTCTGTTCGCATATAGGTGTAGTAGGGGGCTTTTATTATTTGCCCCAATAAACCTAAAGTAGCCCGCTCTTTTGGATCTTTATTTTGAGCTTGGAAATACAAAGTAAACGCACTGTCATTATGCTGAGCGTCTACTTTGTGTTTTTCTAACCCTTGGGGAATTTGTTTTAGTGTTTTCTGTTTCACTTCCACTACTTGGCTATCGCTAAGTAATACAGTACTAAGAGTATTGCTACTGGCCAGTAAATCGCTTTCGCTTAAGTTACCATGACCTAATACAATTGCATTTACTTGTTTAAAATAGTTAGACTTTAGAGCTAATAACGCATCTAAGTCTGCACTGTTTAATGCCTCTAATAATTCTCCTTCGCTGTAGCTAGGAGAAATTAACCTTTGATTTAGTTGTGAGATTGTACGTTCATATGGCTTTTGCTTTAACGCATTTTGATAGGCGCGTTGAAGCTCTTGTTGAGTTTGTAGCCACTGAGCTTTGGTAGGTTCAAAAGCTTTAATCTCGGTTAGAATTTTTTCAAGTAATATATCTTGCTTACTACGATAACCGTATAAACGAATACCAATACCGCGCATATGACTATAAAGATTGTAGCTTTGCCCTGCTAGTGCTGCAGGGTAGCTGAACGTATTAAGGTGGTCGTTCAGTAAATTCACCCATGCATCGATGAGCACCTGATTAGTGGGGCTTTGCTTCGGTAGGTTTGATTGCAGGCTGATATAAATACTGCTTTGAGGACCGCTAAAACTCACATCTTGCATGTGCCAAACATTTAAGCCACTGGCCATTTTTAGTTTTACCGGAAGTGTTTGTTTGTTGTCAGTTAAAACGGTTACATCGCTTGGTATAAATGGGTTAGGTTCTGGAAGATGTAGTTCATTATTAGCTTTAGGGTCAAGCCAGCTATCCATTTGCTTGTCAGTAAAGGCTGCTTTTGAGTAAGGCCCATTAAACCACTTCTCAATTTTATTGGTCATTACATTTGGCATAGTCAACGCACGTATCATGTTGTTCGGGTTTAGCTTACCTGCAAATAACTGAATTTTTTCTGGGTTAAACTCGCTCCAAAGGTAAGGACCTTGCAATATATCTTCGATGTCATAATCATGCATATTCATACTAATCGATTGAACCAAATCAGAAGGACGACGGCCCTCCTCAAATGTGAAATGCAATTTCCCTAGCTGTTTTAATTCATCGTAAACCCATGTTTGAACACCATCGATTTTTATTAAATTAATATACGCAAACAGCTGTTCAGTTATTTCGTCAATATGCTTAGTCCCATCTTGGCTAAGGCTGATACTTACATTAAAAGAACTGTTATTTTTTAGCTTGTTAGATAGTCCAGCACTCAAGCCTTCAGCCCAGCCTTTTTGTTTTAACCAAGCTAGTAGTGTGCCCTCTCCTTCATGCCCTAGCAGATGTCCTAAATATTGACTGGATTTTTCTTTATAGTTTTTAGCTGGTTCAGACAGTTCAAATGTATATGATAAGTTGTAAATATCTTTTACTGGTTGAATATTTAAATGTAATGGTTTTTCAAGGAATAACTCAGGTGGGTAAGTTTCGATAGTTGCATTACGATTTTCTATGGCACTAAATTGACTAATAGCCAATTGTTTTAATGTGTCTAAATCTTGAGGGCCATAAATTGTGAGGGTCATTAAGTTTGCACTATAATAACGCTTATAAAAAGCCAGTAAGTCATCCCGGACTTTACCATTGTCGTTGTCACTCAATGTATCAAGACTGCCAGTGCTAAAGCGGCTAGAAGGGTGGGCAGGATTCATTATTGCTTTTTTAACGTAGTGCATACGGCGATAATCATCTTTTAATTTAGATTGATACTCGCTGTTAACAGCATTTTTTTCACGTTGTACGTATTCTTCAGTAAATAATGGCTCATAAAAAAATCGACTAAAACGATCTAACGCGCCCTCTAATTGTTCAGCATTAACCTGGAAAAAATAATTGGTGTGTTCAGGTGCGGTAAAAGCATTGTGACTGCCTCCATGTTGGCTTATAAACGATTGGTATTCTCCAGCAACGGGATAGGTTTTTGTACCTAAAAATAGCATGTGCTCTAAAAAGTGAGCAAGTCCTACACGATTGTCAGGATCTTGTAAGCTGCCGACGTTTACGTCTAAGCTAGCAGCCGCATGGTCTGCTTTTTGATCGCTAATAAGCAATGTTCTAAGGCCATTGTCCAGTTCTATATAGCTGTATTGCTTGCTGTCGTTTGGACTTTTAATAGGTTGTTGCATAAATGAGCCTTTAAAAAAGCTAAAGGCAATTGCCAATATTATAGCGATAAAAAATGTGTTATTACGAGAGGGCATGCGGCTTCCTTAGTGTTATATTATTTTTTCAGCTGGCTTAAGCTTTGTTGTGCCAATGACATCATTTTTTGCTTATCTAGATTTTCGCCTTGAGCAATAAAGCGGAGAGCGTCTTGCATTTGCTCGTTTTGCTTAAATAAAGTGGCCTGTTCTAGTGTAAATGCATTGTCTATGGCAAGGTAAACCGCTTCAGTTGTTAATTGATTGACCTTACCAATGTCTGCTTGTTCCTTAAGAGCTTTGATTGTCGCTTTTGCAATGCGGTTGTAGGCTTGTTCTTTATTCACGGAATGACTCTTTTGGAGTGAAATTATGTATCAGATTTTAGCTTAAATTTGAGCATTGAACGAGGGGTAACGTTAGCTTGGAGAAATTTAATGGGGTTAGGCTATTTTTGTTTGATCTCGCCCTGCCTCTTTTGCTTGATATAACGCGGCATCGGCTCGTTTTAATACAACCTCTACATCTTTCTCTTGTTTACTTGAGGCAATACCAAGGCTTATCTTAATTTGAATCCCTTTATTATCTAATGTAATGATAGGCATCGCAGCCACTTGCTTTCGAATTTTTTCTGCCACTTTCCAAGCACCTTGGCCAGATGTATCGGGTAAGCATAAAACAAACTCTTCGCCGCCAAATCGGCAGCAAAAATCGACTTTGCGAAGTGCATTTTTCAGAGTTTTAGCTAATTGAATCAACGCATTATCCCCAGATAAATGACCATATGTATCATTAACTTGCTTGAAATAATCTATGTCTAACATAATAAACGACAATTCGCTTTTTAATCGTCGTGAACGTTGTAGTTCTCTATCGGCTAAGTCAAAAAAGTGCCTACGGTTATAAAGTTCAGTAAGTGGGTCTGTTGTGGCCCATTTTTCTAATAAACTTAGGCGTTCTTTTTCTCTCAATGCGGCTCTTACTCGCGCTAGTAAAACCACTAAACTGTAGGGTTTTATTATGTAATCGAATGCTCCCATGTCAAGGCCTTCAGCGACATTTTCATCATCTGCATTTGCAGTTACTAATATTATTGGAACACCTTCTGTAGATGGATTACGTTTTACTTGAGCCAAAACTTCTAGTCCACTCATTATCGGCATCATTACATCAAGCAAAATTAGGTCTATGTCAATTGGCTCTGACCGCAAAATGGTTAGGGCTTGTTCGCCACTTTGTGCCTCAATAATCTGGTAGCCCTCATCTTCCAAATGAAAGCTTAAAATTTCCACGTTGGCTGGAATGTCATCCACTATTAATATTCGTGACATTTAGCTCTTTCAACCCTTTTTGTAACAACGAATATTGTTTAACTATAGCTTCTTTTTTGGAAATGAGGAGGGTTATAGAGGGCGTGTTTATGCTCACTTACATGGGTCTAGTGGGTCTATTATCATTATTTTGTTTATTGACACAAAATGACTTTGATTAAAGTTACTATCCAGTAATATCAATACTTTATTATTATGTTAATCTAATTTAAATGCCTCTTATAACTGGCTTGCACTCAGCCTAATAGCTGAGGTAACACTTACTGCTCATAAATAATCGTATGTATGGTTAACAAATTGAAAGCAAATACCTTTGACTCAAATGAAGCAAATATTAAGCCTGATACACGGCCCAAATATTTGGCCAGCTTGCTGGTCGTAGAGGACAACATTGTTAATCAAATAGTGATTAAAAAAACATTGCAGAGATTGGGCTACGAGGTAATGGTTGCAAGCAATGGACAGCAGGGTGTAGATATGTTTTTAGAGTACGACTTTCATTGTGTTTTTATGGATGTGCAAATGCCTGTTATGGACGGTATTGAGGCAGCTAAAATACTCAGGTTAGGTCACGGCAGCGAAGTGCCAATAATTGCCCTAACGGCCAATGCTCAAGATATAGTAGAAGAGGCTTGTATGGAGGCCGGCATGAATGTCTTTTTAACGAAACCCATTAGCCGTGAACAGTTATCAGCGACACTTAGCGAAGTGCTAAATATAAATGGCAAAAGGGCAACGGGTTAATTAGTGTTATGACTAACTAGTCATAACAGGGGGCCAAACGGTAAATATTGGTTGTCAGTATTGGCCTTGACCCATTTAACCAGATCTTTGTCGATACCAAACTTTTTCTTATAAAGCTTGAAAACAGCTATAACAGGTGATTTATCAGCAAGGTCCCAGTTTTCTCGAGTCTCTAAAACAGTTAGCATTTTAATCAGTTCAATAAGTTGATCATTAGCCAGATCTTTTACCGCATCTTTCCATTTAATGGGATCTGCCTTAGCAAATGGCTGAATCCAATTCAAATCTGGTGTAAAGTTTTGATCCGATGCAAAAGATGATGCAGCATTTAGTAAGCGCTCTAGAATCTCTGAATCTATATTGCCAGTTTGGGGGCTGGGCTGCCATGAATCTACGGTCACAAATGACTCCGGTTAAGTTAAATAACAGCTATTGTCCCATAAGCGTTAAGATAGAAAAAGCTATGATTTAGTAAGGTATTATGAAAAAGCAGTTACTACAGGTTAAATCACATATTCATTATTATATTGGGTCCATGTTATTTTTTAGTGGATTAGCTCGATTAAATGTTCGTGTACATGAATTTTCAATGAGGCAGTTACAGCGAGCTGCCGATAGTGGGTTAGGCAAGGCTCAGCTGTTATTTGGTCAATTGTTGACCTATAGAGGAGCCACTGCGTACAATAAAATCGCTGGACTTAAGTATTTGCAAAAGTCAGCCTTAGAGGGGTCAAAAGAAGCGCAATTCATGTTGGCCGAGGCTATTGTCAGTAAACAAATTATTGATACCCAAATAATAGACAAGCAAACCTCAAACTCATCAATAAAGCCTCAAAGCCCATTTGATTTATATCGCCTGGCAGCCGAATCAGGCCATATAATGGCTGCTTTAAGACTAAGTAAAATTTATCGCCATGGTGGGTATGGAATCACTAAAAATACACAGCAGGCCGACTATTGGTTGGCGGAATTTATGAAGCAAGGTAAGCAACTTTAATTATGTCTGAATTTGATGATATTCGCGCTTACCACGATCATGAAGTAAACCCAGTTTTAAAATCTTTACTGAATGACGCTGATTTTTTGACTTTTATTGCTCAGCATACGTATCCTAAGCTTAATCGTATAATCTCGTATGTGATTAAAAAAAGAATTCGCAAACAATTAAAAAAGAAATTTGATCATATTCATAATGTTGCTGCCTGGCAGAATACTTTAGCCCCATATGTGGAGTCATTAATAAAAAAAACCACAGATAAATTTATTGTTAAAGGGATTGAAAATTTAGATAACAATGAGAACTATTTATTTATTAGTAACCATAGGGATATTGCTTTAGACCCCATGTTAGTGAATTACGCTCTCCATCAATCGGGTTTGAATACCAGCAAGATAGCTATTGGTGATAACTTATTAGGACGCCAGTTTGTGGCAAAATTAATGCGATTGAACAAAAGTTTTGTAGTTAAGCGGTCTGTTACCGTTAGGCGCGATAAGTTGGAAGCTTCAAAAATTTTGTCTTCTTATGTACACGAGAGTCTTAAGCAAAAAAGCAATGTATGGATTGCACAAAAAGAAGGTCGAGCTAAAGATAGCAAAGATAAAACAGATACAGCTGTGTTGAAAATGCTTCATTTAGCTGGCAGAAAACTTGGCTGGGAATTTAAAGAGAGCATGAAATTTTTAAAGATTGTCCCTGTATCTATTAGCTATGAATGGGATCCTTGTGATCTAGACAAAGCAAACGAATTGGCTTTAGTATCTAAGATGGAAATATATGAAAAGTCCGATGACGAAGATTTTCAAACTATTTTAAAGGGTCTCAAGGGAGATAAAGGAAAGGTATCGATACATTTTTCTAAGCCATTAAATATTGAATCTAATCAAGCGGAAGATTGGGCTAAACAAATTGATTGTTGTATTTATAGTGGGTATGAGTTATTTGATAGCAATCTACTAGCAAGCCATATTCTTAGCGGTGCAGACGTAAAAGACGATCCAAAATTTAATCAATGGCAGTCTCGATTCTCAAAACTCACTAGTGAAGCTTATGATCAGGTTGTTAAGAGTTATGCTCAACCAGTCATAGCCAAAACTGATGTAGATCATAATTAGAAAAAGGAATTCAGATATAATTAATGACGCAATAACCAGTAGAAAAATAACAACCACCTCAGTTCATACTTCTGTACTTGAAATCAAAGCGCAAACAGATTATTGCGGTACCGTGGTATGTTTACATGGGTTCCCTGACCAAAAAGAAGGCTTTATCACGTTAATGGAAGGCCTGGCCCGCTGTGGATTTGACGTTTGGGTACCTGCAATGCCTGGTTATGAAGCTGAATCGGCTGAAGCGCAAACAGATTTCTATATAACAAGTATTTCAAATACAATTATCGAATGGATTAACCATGATCTACAGGGTAAACCATTCCACCTTATAGGCCATGACTGGGGGGGCGTAATCGGATCATTAGTAGCCGAACAAAAGCCCAATGGACTATTGACGTTTACCTGCCTAGC
>JBLHVV010000088.1:0-13527 GCA_047628755.1 Crocinitomicaceae bacterium
TATATGGCGTCTGTTAACGCTTCTACGTTTACATCGCTCACACCAGACTGAGCTGTAAGCCATGTTTCAAGTGCGCCACGGTCTTCATCTGTGTTGCAACCATAACGATTTGGCGAGGTGATATAACCACCAAAGTTATCTTTGGTGCCGCCGCCACTGAACATCATGTTGCTGTCTTCTAAAAAGGTTAAAAGATCAGAAAAAAAGTCATTTACCTTGTTTTCATCCATGTCATCAATCGAGCAAGAAAACTCAAATCCCAAGATGGCAAACTCACCTAGGTACAATTTTTTTTGTATGCGACGTTTCATTTTTTCGTGTGTCATATGTGTCTCAATTCGATTTAGTCAATTTGCAGCGCAGAGTATGCGATTTAGAGCTAAAAAGCCATCCGTATTCCGCTTATTACAGCCCCACCACAATTTGACACATCGCTTTATTACTAAGAAGGAAACGACATAGAAACACCGTCGCGCACACCACTTGAAGGCCAGCGCTGTGTGATGGTTTTACGCTTGGTATAAAAACGTACGCCGTCTGGGCCGTATGCATGCAAATCACCAAACAATGAACGTTTCCAACCACCAAAGCTGTGGTAAGCAACGGGCACTGGTAACGGAACGTTAATACCAACCATGCCCACTTGAATGTTGTCTGAGAAGTAACGAGCCGCTTCGCCGTCACGGGTAAAAATGCACGTGCCGTTACCGTATTCGTGATCGTTAATTAGCTTCATGGCTTCTTCCATGGTTTTAACACGAATGACTTGTAAAACAGGCCCAAAGATCTCAGCTTCGTAGCTGCCCATATTAGGTGTCACGTCATCAATTAATGTGGCACCTACAAAAAATCCATTGTCGTAGCCTTCAACTTTTGGGTTACGGCCGTCTACTACAATTTTAGCTCCGTCTTTTTCTGCGCTAGAAATGTAGCCTTGTACTTTTTCTTTATGGGCTGACGTAATTACTGGGCCAAAGTCGTTGCTGGCATTGTCGTATGCTCCAACCGTTAAACCTTTCATGGCTTCTTGCATTTTACTTACCAGTGCATCGCCCGCTACGTCGCCAACGGCTACGGCCACAGACAAAGCCATACAGCGTTCGCCAGATGAACCAAATGCGGCACCTACAAGTTGGTTAACCGCATTATCAATGTCGGCGTCGGGCATTATAATGGCGTGGTTTTTAGCGCCGCCCAGTGCTTGGCAACGCTTGCCATTGGCGTTTGCTGTTGTATAAATATATTCGGCAATAGCCGTTGAACCCACAAAGCTGACGGCTTTAATACGATCGTCGGTTAACAATGCGTCTACGGCTTCTTTATCACCATTGACTACGTTCATTACGCCTTCAGGTAAGCCCGCTTCTTGAAGCAGTTGTGCAATCAATAACGTCGAAGATGGATCGCGTTCCGATGGCTTAAGAATAAATGTATTGCCGCAAACAATGGCCAGTGGGAACATCCACATTGGCACCATGGCTGGAAAGTTAAACGGGGTAATACCAGCAACCACACCCAGGGGCTGAAACTCGCTCCATGAATCGATGTTAGGACCTACATTCTTGCTGTGCTCGCCTTTTAATAACTCAGGGGCGCCACAGGCAAATTCTACGTTTTCGATGCCGCGTTGTAATTCACCTGCGGCATCGTGAGAAATTTTCCCGTGTTCTTGGCCAATTAATTTACAAATTCTATCTGAGTTTTGTTCCAGCAATTCTTTAAAACGGAACATGATGCGCGCACGTTTAATAACTGGAGTATTTCTCCATGCTGGGAACGCAGCCTGGGCGGCCGTAATAGCGTCTTCAACGGTTTCTTTAGACGCTAACGCGACCTTTCTGTCAGACACACCTGTGGCTGGATTAAATACATCTTGTGTACGCTGGTCGTTGTTAACCATTACGCCGTTAATTAAGTGGCCAATTACTTCTGTCATGTTGTTATTCCTATATTCTATTAAATTTTCGGTTTTATGCCGGGCGTTTTTAATCGACTTCTTTTAGGCTTTCGCCTAGGGCGTTAATGACGCTGTCTATCTCAGATAATTCTGTGGTAAACGGCAGACCCAATTGAATGGTGTCGCCGCCGTAGCGAACATAAAAGCCTTTTTGCCACATTTTCATGGCTATTTCATATGGACGTAATGTTGGCTGACCGTCTTTTGCTTCTATTGTCATTGCGCCAGCAAAGCCGTAGTTACGAATATCGGTAATGTGTTTATTGCCTTTTAGGCTGTGCAGCATTTCTTCAAATTGAGGCGCCATTGATTTAACCCGAGCTGGCAATTGCTCTTTGGCTAAAATATCTAGCGACGCCAGTGCCGCAGCACAGGCTATAGGGTGTGCCGAATACGTATAACCGTGGGCGAGTTCTAGCATATGCTCGGGGCCACCTTGTTCCATGAAAGTATCATATATTTCTTGCTTAGATATAACGGCACCCATTGGCACTATGCCATTTGTTAACTGCTTAGCGGTTGTCATTATGTCGGGCACGGCACCAAATTCTTCAGCGCCAGTGTAAGAACCCATGCGGCCAAATGCGGTAATGACTTCATCAAAAATCAGTAGAATGTTGTGCTTGTCGCAAATCTCACGCATGCGCTTAAGATAGCCCACTGGTGGCGGAATAACCCCTGCCGAACCGGCCATAGGTTCAACAATAACGGCCGCAATGTTAGACGCGTCATAAACAGCGATCATGTCTTCTAGTTCTTCTGCAAGGTAAGCACCTTCTGTCGGCATGCCTTTGGAATATTTATTTTCAGAGGTCATGGTGTGTTTTAAATGAGATGCTTCAATACCCTGACCAAATATAGCCCGGTTAGCGCCAATGCCTCCCACACTAATACCGCCAAAGTTAACGCCATGATAGCCTTTAGCACGCCCAATAAAGCGGGTCTTAGATGGCATGCCTTTTTTACGCCAGTAACCACGGGCAATTTTTAATGCTGTTTCTACAGACTCAGATCCCGAACCGGTATAAAAAACACGATTCAAACCTTTTGGCATAAGTTCGGTAATCCTATGGGCCAATTCAAAAGACTTAGGATGACCAAACTGAAACGCGGGGGAATAATCCAGTTCTCTAGCTTGCTTAGCAATGGCTTCAGCAATTTCTGGGCGACCATGACCTGCACCGCATGTCCATAGGCCAGACAAGCCGTCAAAAATCTTACGGCCTAATGCGTCGGTGTAATAATTGCCATCTGCTGCCACTATTAAACGCGGATCTTTTTTAAATTGACGATTACCAGTATAAGGCATCCAGTGGGCGTCTAACTGCTCTTGGCTAAGACCAGCATAAGCTGGATTATCATTTTGACTCATAAAGACCTCTGTATATCTATTACTGGCTATAAATTCGAACTGCCATTGCGATACGGTTATGTGGGTAGTTAGTGATTACTGTGGTCATTATTGACCGTGTTAATAGTTAAATAAATTCAATATTATTTAATTAAGGTTAACCATTTACTTAACTAAATAATTAATTAACAATATGGCTAACCTAGCTGCACCAAAAAACGGTAAACCTCATGGCCAATGCCTCTCATGCTTCCTCCAGTAAACACAAAAATCTACTGCCCAGACAACTGGGAGACGCCCATATTCGGCTGCTTCGTATCTTTAAAGTGGTGGTTGAATCAGGGGGCTTTTCTGCTGCCGAAGTCGAGCTGAACATCAGTAAGCCTGCCATTAGCTTAGCCATAAATGAGCTAGAATCACTATTGGGAATGAAAGTTTGTTTAAGAGGCCGCTCTGGATTTTCAGTGACAGAGCATGGAAGCCAAGTTTATCAATCGGCGCTGCAGCTGTTAGGCAGTCTAGAAACGTTTAAATCGCAGATAAACGCCATTAACACCGAGCTTAAAGGTGAGTTGAATATTGGTATTACCGATAATATGGTGACAATTCCTCAAATGCGAATTACTCAAGCGCTCAGTGCGCTGAAGCATAAAGCCCCCGATGTAATGATTAATATTCGCATGATGCCCCCTAATGGAATTGAAACCGCCATTCTAGATGGCAAACTTCATGTGGGTGTGGTGCCAGGCTTACGTAACCTTCCAGGCTTAAACTACCAACCTTTATATAAAGAAAAATCTTTATTGTATTGCAGTAATACCCATCCGCTATTTGAGCAGGATTTAGCCCGTATTAGTGATCAAGCATTGAACGATTACGATGCCGTTTTGCCTAGTTACCCGCAACCAGTAGACATTAAGCGCCAGCAAACTGTGCTTAAAGCGACCGCTACCAGTACCGACCGCGAAGGCATCGCATTTTTAATTTTAACCGGGCGATTTATTGGCTTTTTACCCACCCATTTTGCCGAACGCTGGGTTACCCAAGATAAAATTAGGGCTATTGGTGAGCATACTCGAGGTTTTCACACCCACTTTTCGTCTATTACACGTAAAGGCGCGTTAAGTAATTTAATTCTAGAGGCATATTTGGAAGAGCTGGCTAAAGCACACTAAGTGCCGCCAAGATATTCAATATTATAACTATTTGTATGCATTCTATGTGGTATTCTACTGTCATAATAAAAGTATTTACAGAACTGTGGCAAGGCTGCTGACAAAATGAAAACATATTCTCAGAATGTAAAAATTAGAATTTTAATAATGCTAATTGCATTTTTAGGCGGTATGAGCTTTTTAAGCTACGTGGTATTCAATTCATCGGTAGCCAATAACAATGAAAAACGCATCGATGAATTACAAAATGTTAAAACCCCTGTCCTAGAAATGCTTAGTTTGTTAAAGCGAGATATAGAACGAACTCAACAAGCATTTACAACGGCAATCGTATTTGAAAATGCATTTTTATTAGATGAAGCCAAAGAATCCTCTGACTCTTACTCAAGAAGTATTTATGCAATAACATCATTAGATAAATCCATTCAACCAATTGCTAATAAACTGCAGCGTGATTTTACAGACTATTTTCAAGCGTCTAACCGCATGACAATACAACTCATAGAATTTCCAGATCAATCTAGATTACATGAGAAAAAAATATACCATTTAAATCAAATGCGAAGTTTGCTCGTTAATGAAATTGATTTAATAATTGATAATAGAAAACAAGATTTTATTTCCTCCCTGGCTAAAACTCACAGTGAAATAGTGTCTGCCAATAATATAGGTGCATTGTTAGGTGGTTTATTAATTTTGGGGTTAATAATTTTATCTTGGGCCGTTTCAGTTACGGTTATTAAAGCTGTTAATAGAAGTAACCAGTTAAAAGAAGTGTTCATGAATACTATGAGCCATGAATTACGTACACCTATCAATGGTATTTCTGGCGCATTGAGTTTATTAGAAACCACACAGCTTACAGAAGAACAAGTAGAATTAATTGATGCTTGTAAAATTTCAGAGCAATCTATTATCACCTCAGTTGATGATATTTTAGAATTTAGCGGCATGGTCTCTGGCACCATTAAAATCGCACAACACCCACTGTCATTTTACAATGTAATACGCAATACAATAGAGTTATTTAGTGCAGACATGGAGTCTAAGGGCATTACTCTTAGCATTGATTACGATAAAAGCTTCGACCCACAAACAATGATACTTGGTGACGAACAACGTTTATCACATGGCTTACGGCACATAATGGGCAATGCCGTTAAGTTTTCAAATTCGGGCACAATTAAAGTTTCAATTAGCTGCCAAACTTATAATAAAGACCCTGAAAGGAGCATGATCACTGTCTGTGTAATAGACGAAGGACCGGGTATTCCACAAGACAAACTTAAAACAGTATATGAACCATTCCAACAAATAGATGGATCGTTTAGCCGCCAGCATCAAGGCATTGGTATTGGTATACCCATGGTTAACAGTATTGCTAAAGCTATGGACGGGGCATTAGATATTCGCAATAGAAAAGGAAAGTACAGAGGCCTAGAAGTGGAATTTAAATTCATGGCTAAAGTAACTAGCACACCTATTTTAGAACCAATAGTTAAACATAGTCTCGCCATACAAAATAGAGATATTAGTGTACTGGTAGTTGAAGACAACGAAGTGAATCAATTGGTGCTGAAGTCGTTTATCAGAAAGATGGGGTATCGGTATCAGTCAGCTTTTAATGGCCAGGAAGCAGTAGAACGTATTGCCAATCAGCCGTTCACTATTATTTTAATGGATTGCCAAATGCCTGTAATGAATGGTTTTGATGCCACTGAAGCAATACGTCGACTTCCTAATGGAAAGAACATACCTATTATTGCAGTGACGGCTAACGCGATGGTGGGCGATAGAGAGCGGTGTTTAGATGCAGGGATGAATGACTACCTGAAAAAACCAGTTTCTATGGGCCAATTACGAGCCGCAATGAATAAATTTTTATTTAATCCAGATAATTAGCGCCTAATTGTTGGCATTATGTATACCACTTTCACCTTGTCTGAAATATTATTAACATTCACATAAGATATGGCGTTCTCGATTGCGGCCACTCTATTTATTACTTCATCTGGTTTATCTAAAATTAAAGGCAAGCGTCCCTTTCCGCTAAACAAATAATACGCACGGTACTTTTTAAGTTTATTACTATTCATCTTAACCACATTGCTATAAAAGCTAGCGTATACATCGCTGTCTTCAGCATGGTCGATGGCATAAATTTTTGTTTTAGTCGCAGGAAACATAACTGAGCGACCCAAGAATAAGCGCTGTACATCTTTATGACTTAGGCTTTTAATTGGGTTATTAGGGTGTACAATTACAGCCAGATCAGCCTTAACCAATATTGTTAAAGACATCCCCAAAGTTACGCATATTAATTTACGAATATAGTGATTCATCAGAACACCACATCAATAACAAAACTGGTTAAAACGGTATCACGGCCTGGGTCTGTTACGCTGTCTGGATACATGTTCCCATAACTGCCATTTAAAAAATTAAAGTATTCGACCTCAATTTTAAAATCAGCGTTGGGGTGAAAGTCATAGCGAACCCCTAGGGTAATGGTTTCTTGATCCACATTAAAAAACTGAAATGTAGCAAGCGTTTGAGCACGTAAACGATCCAATGTTAGGTCTTCGCTTATCTCTAAAGTATCTCCTACTGCTAACACAGCTTCACTGGCAATGACTTTATTTTTTATGTCGTCACTAAAGCGATTATGGTATTCACCAATCGTTATATAAGGGGATATGTTTTTAAACTGGTAGGCGGCCGAAATATAATAGCCATCGGTGTCATTGGCAAAATTTCTATCTTCACTGCGCAAATTCAATATTTCAGATGCAAATGTCCATCGACCTACATCGTAAGAAAATCCTAACGATAAATAGTTTACTTTCTGACTTTCACTGCTGAATGATGAAGGTATTAGCAACAAGGCCTCTTCTGCGCCAGGGGTACCTGAATACGCGCTAGCAAATGCTTCATAACCGCCAACCAGCTGAGAAAAACCTGGAAATTCAACCGATATAGTAAATTGCTGCGCACTGACACGGGCAGAAAAGTTAGACCAGGTTGCAAAAATATTACCACCAAACGTAAATTCAGCGTCTACCTCTGTACCTTCGTATTTACCTTCTGTTTCACCAAGAAATACCTGATATCCCACATTTACATCGTCATATGACACGTTATGAGTTATGTCGATGCCGTCAACGCCCCTAAATGGCGAAAAGAACAAAGGATAAGCATTAGGAGAAGGACGCACCCATTGGTAGGTATAACCCACTTCTAGGGTAGTGGAATATCTATATTGCGGAGCTCTGAATCGACCAAAGCGCAACTGAGTATTTGAATCGAGCTGGTACCCTAAAACAAACCATTCTAGGTTAGGGGTAAAGGGGGCGTTATCGGTATAGTCGTAGCCACTGGCTACAACCTGAGTAATTAGCGACCAGCGGTCTGAAAATTCTATTTGAGCTTGAATACCGATCACACTGTCTGAATTAAAACTCCATTCATCAGTGAAATCAATGTATCTAACATTGTCATGCTGAAGACGACCAGCCCCTATTGAAGCAAAGCCAGACAATTCTATTTCGCCGTAGGAGAATGACGGCATACTGAATATCAATAATAAACAACTCAGCAGTGAAACTTTAAACATCCAATGTTCCCTGTATAAAACCATTACTTATTAGTATAGACAATAAACGATATATAATTACCTTATGGAGGTAATGACCAGTAAGTTAGATAACCAGTAAGTATATAAACAAGAATATATCAGATTTTTTATACTTTTCTATTAGCTTTCTATCAGAATAGACATAAATATATGGATTAATTCTTAACGCCCATTTAATTGACTAAGTAATAGTCAAAATTGTCTCTATACCCCTCAGTCTATATAGACCCAACTTGCACAAGCTTGCACTATAGTAAAATATAACAGTGAAAATTAATAACCGATTAAGCGCCGCTTTGGCTGCTGCATCAACAGAATAAGAGTAATCAAAATGAGCGATGTAACGAATATTGATTGGGCTGCAAAAGCCAAAGCCGCTAACTACCCTAAACAAGCATTTATAAATGGCAAGAATGTAGATTCAATTTCAGGTAACACAGAAGCAACTATCAACCCTGCAAATGGCGAAGTAATTGCTCACATAGCAGACTGCACACCTGAAGATGCCGACCTTGCCATACAAATTGCCCGCGATGTATTCGAAGCGGGTACTTGGTCTAATATGGCACCGAGCGAGCGTAAAAACATTTTATTAAAATGGGCGCAATTAATAGAAGACGATCTAGAAAATTTAGCGTTATTTGAGTGCGTTGACGCCGGCAAACCTATTTCAGATACCTACACAATAGATGTACCAAGTGCGGTTAACACCATTCGCTGGACAGCTGAAGCAATAGACAAGGTATACGAAGAAATAGCCCCTACTTCGCATGACACCATTGCCTTAGTAACTCGCTTACCTTTGGGCGTGGTGGCCGCCATTGTGCCGTGGAACTTTCCGCTTTCAACTACTGCATGGAAACTGGCCCCAGCATTGGCCACCGGTAACTCAGTTATTTTAAAGCCTGATCCTAAAACACCATTAACGGCTTTGCGCATTGCTCAATTAGCCACCGAAGCTGGTTTACCTGATGGAGTCTTAAACGTATTGCCTGGTGACGGTATTCATTTAGGCAAGCATATTTCGCTGCATCCAGATGTAGACGGTCAAACCTTTACTGGGTCAACCAACGTAGGCAAGTTATTACAGCAGTATTCAGGTCAATCAAATCTTAAACGTACCTTTTTAGAATTAGGCGGTAAAAGCGCGAATATTGTTTTTGCTGACGCTAACCTAGAAGAAGCCGCCGAAATGGCCGCCGTGGCAGGATTTTATAACAGCGGTCAAACCTGCACTGCAGGCACGCGTTTATTGGTTCAAGAGTCTATTTACGATACATTTTTAGAAAAAGTGATTGAACACGCTAAAGCTTGGCAAGAAGGTGATACGTTTAATGGCAATAATCTAATGGGCGCCATTATTAACCAAGGCCAACTGGACAACATTCAGCGTTACGTGGGCATAGGTAAAAAAGAAGGAGCCCGCCTAGTATTAGGCGGCAATACCACTCAATCTGAAAGTGGTGGTTTTTTCCATGAGCCTACTATCTTTGCCGACGTAGACAACAGCATGCGCATTGCTCAAGAAGAGATTTTTGGCCCGGTGATGTCTGTTATCAAATTCAAAGACGAAGCCGATGCTATTCGTATTGCCAACGATTCGCCATATGGCTTAGCAGGAGCCGTTTGGAGTAACAATATTAATACTGCGCTCAAGGTAGCCGCTGGGGTGCGCACCGGCACTATGGGTGTGAATAACTACTTTGGTGGCGATATAACTGTGCCGTTTGGTGGATTTAAAGAGTCTGGCAATGGTCGTGATAAATCAATTCATGCCATGCATGATTACACTGAACTGAAGACCACTTGGATACAACTTAAGTAACGCTCATCTGACTCGATAAAAAGGCGCTACTGAAAAGTGAGCGTCATCTATTAATCTGATTCATAGTGTAAGATGCAAACAATGAATTTCCTAAATAGTAGATTAAGTCGTATTCTTAGTATCATCATCAGCAATCAAACTTTCAGTAAGGAATGGCACCATGGAATTTGAATACAGTGACAAAGTTAAAGACTTAATCGTACGTTTAGAAGCATTTATGGAAGAGCATGTTCTTCCTCGTGAGCAAGAGTTTTTAGATCACCTAGAAACAACCGATAATCGCTGGGGTTCTCACCCAATTATTGAAGAACTTAAGCCTTTGGCTAAAAAAGCCGGTCTTTGGAATTTATTCTTACCTGACTTGGTTCATGGTGCAGGTTTAAACAACCTTGAATACGCCCCGTTAGCAGAGATGATGGGCCGCTGCATGTGGTCTTCTGAAATTTTCAACTGCAGCGCGCCAGATACTGGCAACATGGAAGTATTTGCTCAATACGGTTCACAGGAACAAAAAGACAAATGGTTAACACCTTTATTAAACGGTGAGATCCGTTCGGCTTTTGCTATGACTGAGCCTGAAGTTGCCTCTAGCGATGCCACTAACATTGAAACGTCTATTGTGCGAGACGGTGACGAATACGTCGTTAACGGTCGTAAATGGTACATCTCGGGCGCCATGAACGAACATTGCAAAATTATGATTGTGATGGGTAAAACAGATCCAGAAGCTCATCGCCACATGCAACAATCGCAGATCTTGATCCCTATGGACACTAAAGGGGTAACAGTGCTGCGACCAATGACCGTTATGGGCTGGGACGATGCTCCTGAAGGCCATGCAGAGATCCAATTTAAAGATGTGCGTGTGCCAGTAGACAATATTATTTTAGGCGAAGGCCGTGGCTTTGAAATTGCCCAAGGTCGTTTAGGCCCCGGTCGTATTCACCATTGCATGCGCTTAATTGGTATTGCGCAACGTTCTTTAGAATTAATGTGCCAGCGCGCAGACAGCCGCGTAGCATTTGGACGTAAATTGTCTGATCAAGGTTCGGTTCGTGAAGACATTGCTAAATCGGCTTGTGAAATTGATCAAGCTCGCCTACTGACTTTAAAAGCCGCTGACGCAATGGACCGCCACGGTAATAAAGCGGCCCAAGAACTGATCTCACAAATTAAGATTATTGCCCCTCAAATGACTATTAATGTAGTTGAACGCGCTATGCAAGTTCACGGTGCAATGGGCCTAAGCCAAGACACATTCTTGCCTAGAGCGTATTCATACGCGCGCACAATTCGTTTAGCCGATGGTCCTGACCAAGTGCATATGTCACAACTGGGTAAACGCTTGGTAAAGCGCTATAGTGCTTAAATATTGAGTATCTAAAGTGTAAAAAAATAACAGGCGCCACTGAAAAGTGAGCGCCTTTTTTGATTAAGCGTATTAACAACCCGATGAAAAATATCAGTCAAATGACAGTCCAAATACACTGATACCGGTTTTATAAGGCACTTCAGTTGAGGTCTTTAACTTAGCATCGATCAACTTTAAATAATGAGTCATTTTATGGGCATTTAAATGCACTTCACTGGGCAAAGCTGAGGTAAATTTAGTGGCTCGGGCCATACTTTTTAGGCCGCTGGTTATTGAATATTTGTGTTTCTCTAATAGAATCAATTCTTTGCCACTGTGCCAATAAATATCTAGATTGGTAAGCTGCAATGGACTAAGTGGTGGTACTAACGGAACAATATCTTCTGGTGTAACAACCCGGGTTAGAGACAAATCTGGAAACGCATTTACACCTGAAATATTAGAGACTTTTGGCTGACCAAAGGTAATAAAAGGTTGCACATTGTAGCCGTCTTTTTGCAAATACATAGCCAGTAAAACAGCTACCGCACCCCCTAAACTATGGCCAGTGGTTTGCACCAGCATATTTTTATCAAGCTGTGATTTCACATCTTGATAAACCGCCCAGGCAGCCAGAGCAAAACCCTGATGAACGTGTATATTGAGGGCTTTATCTAATACAAAATTCACGTCTAGATTGACCATTACATTTTGTAAATTAGCCGTACCACGCACTGCTATCATTTGAATTTCATTCTGTTTGTCATCGATAATCGTGGTTAAAAAGTAGCTGACTTCTGAACCCGCTAATACGACTGATTTTAACAAAGGAAGCTTTAATTCGGTCAAAATTTGTTTAATAGTGGCTTCTTCTGTGTAAGCAGCAGCGGCCAATGTGGCACTTTGTTTGATTTGGTAAAAATCGGGTGGGGTTGCGGCTATTGCAGAACCACATATAAGAATGCTAAAAAAAATTAAAACCTTCATTCGCATCCCCATAATGAATTGGCCGTAACGTAGAATAATATGAACCAGAAGGCTACCGGATTAGTTACAAATAAGGAAGTGATTGAAATTTATCTTTACCGTATGAACTAATTCAGAATCCCCTTTAAAACCAATGCTTTTGCTAACCTCTTTCCTAGTTCTTCACTAACTGGCCATCAAGATCACCACATATACGTTGTACTAAAGGCATAGACCATGGGCTATTTTTACCTGTGTAGTAGTTGTTGGTATAAATAAGGGTATTGACATCGTGGTTGTTAAGGACAATTTTTTGGCACTGAGATAGACGATCTTTTTTTGGACAATGACCTTTTGAGAATGATCCGCCATTCATTGATTCACACCTGGCCGCTAGGTCAATCAATTTAGAACGCTCTTCGGTAATAATAGAATACTCCCTACATTGAAAGTTTTTCTGTTGTATATTGCACGCATAGGTTTCACCTTTTTCAAGGATAGAAATTCTTTTTTCTAGAATGTCATGCTCTTCTTTTTCATGGTGCTGATGTTCAGAATCAAGATGATCATCTTTTAATATATCATGAATGTTCACAGATGATTCTGCTTGAATGGTTAGGCTGAAAATCATAGCCAAAAAAAGTCCAGAGAAATATTGCAATGGTTTCATATAATACCTTTAAATAATAAAATATTTTGAAAAAAAGTAGTAACAGACACAGCTAAATACGCTGTATCTGTTAATTAGAATATTAATCTAATGCTTCATATTTACGCGTTAGTTCTTCACCACACATGGTGCAAG
Source organism: Crocinitomicaceae bacterium (assembly GCA_047628755.1). Lineage (GTDB taxonomy): Bacteria > Pseudomonadota > Gammaproteobacteria > Pseudomonadales > Oceanobacteraceae > Bermanella. Next base: position 13,065 of record JBLHVV010000088.1, read on the forward strand.
AGGCTTCTTGACTGCAGCGATAAAGCGGCATGTCATTTTCTTCAAAAGACTCACATTGCATGTCCAGCATTTGTGCATTGCCTGGATAACAACTGTCGTTGGCTTCTTCTAACGCTCCATCTTTAGCTTCAAGCAAAATTGATGCTGTATGCACACCCTTAAGGATGGTGCCTTCACAGCCTGCAAATACTTGAGTGCTTAATATTAATAATACAAAAATAAACAGTGTTTTCATTTTAGTAACCTTTATTAACTGTAAATTGATCAATGATTTCACCATTGATTGTTTTAAAATAAAACTCAGCATAGTCATCATAAAAGGTGGCGAACATGGCGCCATAACGCGCACCCTGTGTAGAAGTATAAATACTGGCCCACCAGTCTCCATTACGCTCTTGGTCACGAGTACCAATACCCCCTAAACCAGAAACAAAGGCAAAGGTTTTACCTTCTTCTACCGTAA
>JBLHVV010000089.1:0-12994 GCA_047628755.1 Crocinitomicaceae bacterium
ACAGCATCACTTTTTTTGCGGTTGAACTTAACGGTGTTCCTAGTGTTACTGACATAACTATCTCTCGTTTATATATTTTTTAATTTTTTAACATAAAAAAGCCATCAACCTAGTGTCTAGAGCTATGAACTATGAACTATGAGCTAAAATTTTAAAACTTCAGAGTTGGCTTTTCTGCTGACTTTAAATTGAAATAATATTACCTGATTCGGCTTCACGCTTAGCAACAATTTTCATTACTTCGGCTTTTTTTAGATTATCCATTTCACCCCAATCTGTAATCTCTTGGCCACTACGATAGCAGCCAATACACATGTCATTCTCATCCAGTGCACAAACTGCTATACAGGGGCTTTTAACCATGCCGAATACATTTTTATCTGTCATAAATCAGTACGTCTTATCTTTGTTTGTTTTATTTAATTTTTAATTTACTTTTGCTTAGCAAAATCTTTTTGCTCTTTTAGTTTTGTTTTATAACGCCTAAAGTTTTGAATATAGAACTGCGCACTCATTTCAAGCTGCTTTCTTTGGCCTTCACTCAATTCTTTCTTAATTTTTGCAGGACTACCAACCACCATGGAACCATCGGGAATAACCATGCCTTCAGGGACTAAAGTGTTTGCCCCAATTAAACAATGCTTACCGATTTTTGCACCATTTAAAATAACGCTGTTAATACCCACAAGTGTATAATCACCAATGTCGCAACCGTGCAGCATGGCTTTATGACCGACTGTTACGCCCTTACCAATATTCAATTTAAAACCTGGGTCTGTATGCAAAACTGACCCGTCTTGTATGTTTGAATCTTCACCAATGGTTATGACATCGTTATCTGCGCGAACCACCACATTAAACCAAATTGATGCGTTATTATGTAGAACAACACTACCAATTACATCTGCACTATCGGCAATAAAATACTCATCGCCCAGCACTACTATTTCTCTGTCTTCTAATGCGTATACCATTTTTAAAACCTGTATTTGTTTTTATTATAAATAAGTTAGCTATTTAGGATCTCTTCAACATCTCCCATAGACAACTCAAACTCAGCACCATAGAAACTATTTAACATCTCGGCCAGCATCACCGCCGTTAGGCCCCATATTGTATATGATTCGAAGTACCATCGTGGACCACTAAAGCTGCCAAATCTATCTATTTGATCAGGCTCTCCATCTAAAAAGAATTTAAGTGGCACCCTGAATATAGATTCTATCTCTCCAGGCTCGGCAATTAATTCCAAATCTTTAGGTACTATACCTAATATTGGCGTCACCAGAAAACCATAACGTGACACTACCTGATCTAACTCGCCGATTACCTTCACTAAGTGGGGTGATAAGCCAATTTCCTCGTGAGCTTCTCTTAATGCTGTAGCCGTATAATCATAATCACCCTCATCTGTTTTACCGCCGGGAAATGCCACTTCACCTTTGTGCGTAGACAACTCACTAGAGCGCAATGTTAATATTACTTCCGGCTCTGGTTCGTCTGTTATTGCAATTAAAACTGCCGCACTTGCCAGCTTATCTAGACCCAGTACTCTGGGTTCATGCGCCTTTACTTGTTCTATTAAGCCCGATAGCCCCATATACACCTCTCATATAGCGGTTGTATTTTAAACAAGTATGCCTGTCAATTCAGCTCATTGTTAATAACATTGCGAAAAAAAAGGGGCTGATTTTGTATTTTATTAGATGAAACGTTAGTTACATTAAAAATTTAAGGCTCTGGTGAAAAAAATTAAATTACTTTTATAAGATTATAGACTGTTAGATCCTTTTTTTATTCCTGAGAAATCTAAAAAAATATATTAAAAAATTACTTTTAACATCATAACCATATGTTTTAAAAGGACTTATTGTCTTTTTTAAAATTTTTACAAAAAACGATTAATACAATATGCGCCATGCCTGCCTGAATTCTTTGTACTTTTCAAGCTTATGCCATATGAAAATCATAGGTAGACTAGTTTTATTAAATTACAAATTTTTTATTAATTTTCTTGGGGTCCGTATCGTGAATAAAGAATTGCCCAGTTTTGAGCGCCTGCACGAGATGGCCATTAAAGACCCAGACGGGCTTGAACGGTTACGCCAAGAATACGTTGAAGCTGCTATTAATATAGCGCCTGAAGCCTATCGCCGCAGATTAAAGGGCTTACAATTTCAAATTGATGGACAACGACAGGTATCAACAAACTCATTGTCTGCGTGCATCAACATTAGCAAAATGATGCATGAGTCGTTATACCAATTACGCGACCTAATTAATAGTCAGGATGAAGTTACAGAACCTCAGCAGAAAGATAAAGCGGTGGTATTGTCTTTTCCTAACCCGATGTTTAGTTAGTCGATATTTATCTGCTAACAATAGATTACTCCCGCCAGCTCCAACTTATAAATAGTTGGGCTTTTTGCTTTATAGGCATTCAATTCCCTATACCTGAATAAATACGCTGGTTATACTCTAGCTTATTTAATTTAGGTGAACCCATGAAATTTTGCAGCGACTGCGGCCACCCTGTTAAATACAGTATTCCTGAAGGCGATAACCTTGAACGCGCGATTTGCACTCAGTGTTCAACTATTCATTACCAAAACCCAAGAATCATAGCTGGCACCCTGCCAATTTATGAAAATAAAATTTTATTGTGCAAGCGCGCTATAGAGCCTAGATTAGGTTATTGGACTTTACCTGCTGGGTTTATGGAAGAACAGGAAACTCTCGAACAAGGGGCTGTTAGAGAGACGCTAGAAGAAACTGGCGTTACCGTTAAATGTGGGACTTTATTAACCAGTGTAAGCGTACCGTTTATTTCTCAAGTGCACATATTCTTTCTAGCACAGATGACCAGCCCTGAGCATGCAAGTCATACTTCAGAAAGTCTAGAAGTAAAGTTATTTGAATTTGACCAGATTCCATGGGATAAAATTGCTTTTCCTACAGTTAAAAAAACTATTAAGCATTATTTGAATGATTTGGAGAGAGGTGAAGTTCAAACACGTATTTTCGATATTCATCCATCTGAGAGAATTCGCCAAATAGCTAAAGCCGAAATGAACAAGTAACAACCCTCAGTTAAATATCTATTGGCTGATAAACATCGTAGGCAGGTTCTTCATAAGGGTGGACCTGCTTCATAGCTGTTATAACCAAGCTTAAAACCGCTGATTCGCACACAAGCTCTACTTTAAATTCATCCACTGTCTCAGATGAGCCTTGCTTACCGATAAAGGCATTACTGCCTGCTAACGGCCTAAACTGACCCTGCCCTTGGATTTGCCAGCAGCAATGTTCGTAATTTCCCATGCGACCAGCCCCTGCGTTAAACATGGCTGTTTTTACCACCTCTAAGTGGCTCTCTGGAATATATACATTGATACGATACATATAAGTTTTTACCTACTTAAAAGGATAGGCTAAAATGCCTTACTCTGAATTGTCTAACCTGGATACCAAATAGTTAGCTCCAACTTATAGTAAGACAGCGATTGCTCGCCTTACTTATGAACGCGGGTATCCATTGCACGTCATTAAATAACTTAAGACGTTATTTGCTCTAAATAGATAAGGTTTTCTAACGCTTGCTCGTTACTGAGGCCACAGACATCTATATCGGCCTTAAATCGGTCACATAGGTCTGGCCGCTCAGGCAAACTGAACAATTTACACAAATTTTCTGAATCCAATTGGATACACCGTTCACCCGCTTTTTTACCATCTGGCATGCCTGGTATTGGGCTGTTGATAGATGGCGCAATGCAGCAAGCCCCACACCCTAATCGGCATTCTATTTTATCTACATGCACGTATTAAATACCCAGTTCTCTTATTAGCATACGATTATAGCGGGTACAGTAACGTTCCAATAAGACCTTTTCTTGAATATCTATTTGGCCTTTTTTATATAGACGGTATTCGTTCATTATCTTGGTTCGATACTTACTCACTACTGTGACCACCTTATCGCGGCTTACACCTGGTAATCTTGGCTTGCTGTCGCTATTGGTAATAAATGTACAAAACCTAGGTACAGGGCTTTTGGCACTGGTTCTTGCACTCTCTACTGGGTATTGGAATTCCCGTAAGTCTAACTGTCCAGAAAGTGAATGTGCTGAAAAGGCATAAATAAGAGCTAACAATACTATTTTCATATAACTTCATTTTTCATGGCTGTCGTATTACTTTAGACCTTTATAATGTAACCGTCATTCATGCTTTAGAAGTTATCCAAGAATGATCATAAACGGGTATAACAAAGCTTTTAAGGTAGGCCAAATTGTAATACTGACCCAATGGCTGTTAAATGTATGAATTCGACTCCCGTTGCCAAATTATATTCGCCTTGTGTTTAAAATGAGCATACGAGATGATAAGGCAATAGCAGGAATAATAGACAAGCATTTTTAAATGAATAATAGCTCATTTCAACTAAACCCAGAAATTATAATATTGGCCGTTATATTAACGGTTATCTACCTGCTGCCACGGTTTAAATACACCTTATCCCAGCATATATTAAGAACTCCATCATACTTTCGCCAAGGAGTTTTGACCCTTGTTGCGACGATCACTCTTATGGTGTTTCATGCCTACCTAATCTCAACTTCACCAGAGAGCTTTCTTAACTGTAATGCCAATGGCTGCAATGTTGATATGACTGAAGGATTAATGTTTTTGGTGGGCTATAGCAATCCGGAATATGTATTTACTGAATATGGCAATCACTCAAGAATTATTTTTTGCGGTATAACGTTATTAATGCTGAGCATAACATTTAATTTTTATCTTAAACATCTTAGTGAAATTCATAGTCTTAAAATGCAGCTACTTAACTTAAAACGTAAATGTGCTGTTTTATTAGAACGCCATGGAAACCCTACTTATGAATCTAATGAAGGGTTTACAGACTTACATATTGATTATGACTTGCCAAAACTTGGACTAAAAAAATTAGATTCTGCCATTCTCAATTATCAAAAAGACAACTCTCTGCATAATTTTAACAACGTTGTAGAAAGTGTTCATAATGTTACACAGTTATCAATAGGTACCTCATGACAGCCGGAATATTCCCAGAAGAAAATGTAAATGACATATTCTTCTCAAGACACGATACAGATGCATTACTGGGCAGCGCTTCGATACATCCGTTTGCGCTGGATGGAAAAACATGGCCTACAGTAGAGCACTATTATCAAGCGATGCTTTTTGACAGCGAAAGACTAAAATCACAAATTTTAATACAGCCAACGGCTAAAGCTGCTGCTACCTTTACCAAATGGCGCTTTTTGCAAAAGAAACGTGGCTGGAAAAAACTGCGCCAGGTATTAATGACCCGTGCGGTTTACACAAAGTGTAAGAATTATCCTGAAGTGGCTCAGGCGTTATTAGAAACCGAGGATAAAATACTAGTTGAAAACAGTGCTTATGATTATTTCTGGGGTTGTGGGCGAGATAGACGTGCTGATAATACTTATGGAAAAGTGATGATGAATGTACGTGGAAAATTAAGGGCTGAAGCAGAAGAGTAATTGTTTGTAAAAAATAGTATTTTAACGATGAGTTTAATAGGTTAGTAACACACCATCTAAATAATTCAATAAAAAAGGGTAAACTTTTTAAAGTTTACCCTTTTTACTAAGTGCTAATATTTATCTCACAACTCTAAGCAAATTCATCCATAAAATCCAGTTCAGCTTGCTGCCTTACTACTCTTCTATGATGTGACCAAAGGTCTTGGATTTTCTCTTTATTGCAAAGTTGACGGTCTACCAATACTCGTGTGTTCAATTCACCACGTTTTCCACTGGCCAATGGCACTTTACTAAACACATATTGGTTACTAATCAAATCCATGAATGGACCGGCCTTTGAGGTAGGCATAATAAATAGTAACTGCAGGCCTAGGCTTTCTGTTAAATAGCTGATTACTTCTTTCGAACGGGTTTCGTCCATTTTGCTAAAGGCTTCATCTACTAGCACCATTCTTAAGTGGGTATCACCTTTGTTAAATCTAAACGCAGATGTAATAGCCGCACTACGAATAATATAAGCGGGTGTTTCTAACTGGCCACCAGAACCCGTTCCGTATTGAGAAAGCGCGATTGGCTGCTTGCCTTCTGGCTGCTTGTAAATCTCGTAGTTTCTATAATTACGATAGTCAGATAAGCGCTCAAGCTCTCGCATGGCTTTTTGCTCATCGTCACTTAACAACATGGACATTAGCTGTTCACGAACTTTAACTGACTTGTCACTTAAGTCCGCTTCGAATAAAGTTTGTCCTTCACCGATCATAGGATTTTTAATAACTTCTTCAAAGAAGTTCCAATAGTCTTTGAATTCTGGCACCCATTCCCAATCGAACCAGTAGCATTCTTTATCGGTTCCGAATTTATGGTGCTTCAACTCAACATTCATATCTTCTAACGTGCGCTTACCTTCGCTAATTGCTTGGTAAATAGCATGGCATAAGTTAGTTACGAAGGCGTTATCAAAGCTGTCTTTTAACCCGGATAATTTGTCTTGTTTTTCTACCAATATATTATTTTTCAACCGGTTATGAATTCGATCTACCTCACGCTGAAGATCACAAATTGACTGAAAGAACGCTGCGCTGTGTTCTTCGGTATAATCTGGGTCATAAATAATTGAATCTACTGTTTGACAGCGTTGGTTATGGTCTGCAATAGCACGATCTAAACTTTGAGCACGACTGTTCAATTCACTTAAAATAGATTGCTGTTGGTTTTGTGCAATTTCGGCCGTGGTTCTATCGGCTTCTGAGTCTGCATCGCTTAAGCATTTATCTACGTCAAAATCAGGCCATAGCTTAGAGATACCTCGCAGGTTATCTTCATTATGATCCGCTTTTTCTGAAGTAAACTCTTGCTGGTCACTTAATAATGCGCAACGTTTTTCACTTTCTTTTAACTGCTGAGCGTTTTGACCAAGCTCGCTGTCTAAACGCTGAATCTGTGCATCAAGCTGTTGAGCCGATTCGGCAAGTTGTTCGTACTCACCTTCTATTTCAGAAAAGTCAGACAGATCAATTTGATCCACTTGCTTTTCAGCATTTTGCCATTGACGATTCAAACTAACCATTTGCTGAAGCTGATCAGCATAACTTAAGTGACGCAACTGGTTAACAGATAATAATAAGTCTTGCGCTTCACGCATGCTTTGTTGAGCCACTCCAGCTTGCTCTGCTAAGTGTTGAAACTCGCGCTGCTTCGCCCCTTGGGCTCGTTCCCGTGCCCCTTGGCCAAAGACTAATTCACTATCAGCCATGTCACAGCGATACATAGAATATGAACCCGAGCCCATACCTTCTTTAGTTAAGCCGCGGCGGGTTTTACGTAATGTATGAGCGTCGGGCACCTGTTCTACACTGCCGTAACTGGCTAGCAAATAATGCTTGGCAGTGGCGTGTTCAAACTTCATTAAATTCATAATAGAATTATGTGATGCTTTTGACCGTTCGGCATCTTGTTTGGCTTTACTGCCTTGAATGACTCGAGCTCGATTACCACCGGGCATACTACGAACAATACGAATGGCATCTGACTCGTAATCTTCTTCTACTACAATACTAAACCGTGCGCCGCCAATATATCCCTCGATAGCGTTTTGCCAGTCTGGGTCTAAAATTTCAACGTGATCACACAATACCTTAGGGTCAGCTTTTGGACATTCTCGTTGAATGGCTTCTAGCGCAGCTTCAACAAAATATGGATAACTTACCTGACTTGATTGCAAGCGATCTAAATCTTGCTGAATCTGCTGCATTTTTTTATGTTGTGCTTGCAGTTTTTGCTCTCTGCGATCAGCTAGTTTGGCTAACTGATCCCGCAAGCTTACGCCATTTCGGGACAGCTCAGGATTGAACCATTTTTCACGCCACTGATTCATTTGCTGTTGACGCGAGATACCTTCATCTAAGTGAGCTTCTAGCGGAGCGATATCAATCATGTCTTTGTTTAACAGCTTAGGAAAATCTAGCTGAGCTTCGTCACTTAAGGCAACTACTTCTTTAGCCTGCTTCATAAAGCTGCGTTCAATTAGCTCAGAAATTTCAGTTCCGATACTGGTACTGTGCAATGACTTATAAATACTTTTACTTGCATCAAGGGTGAAATTTAATTGCTTGTCTTGTTCTAGCAATAGTATCGCTTGCTGCTGGAGTTGCTTTTTATAGGATTCTATATCGGTTTCTAATGAATCTTTATCTTTAAGCGCAGGTATACCTTGACGACGGGCCTCTAAATTAACCAACTGCTCACGGGACTGCTTACGGCGCAGTTCTGCTGTTTCACGCTCGCTTTCTTTATTAGTTAAGTCACCGCGTAATGCCTGCTGCTTATTCTTAGCGTCACTATAAGATTTTTGATCTTCTAGGTAGCGACTTTTGGCTGCAACGTAATGTGCCGCCTGATAATCGATCCATTGATCGATATAGATTTGGCTATGGCTTTTACTGTTTAGAAGTATGCCTATATTTTCAATAAGCGCGTTTGAGTCAGATTCCATTGAGTGAATGGTTTTCATCAAGTCACTTACTGTACGAATGGCTTCGCCTAAATCTTTTTTCTCTAAAATTTCGTTGGCTACAAAACCATTGATACTTTTAACTGGTTTGTACGCCATAAAGCGTGAAAAAGCTCGCGCTGCATTTAATGCTTCACGCTCACTTACTGCGTCGTCACGGCCTTGTAATGCTCCGTATAATCGGCGCAGGTATTGCTTTTTAGTATCATATTTTTCTACTGCCCGTTGACCACAACGTTTTTGTAAGCGCTTAAGAATTTTATCGGTGGGGACAACTTGCTTTTTACCCTCTTCCTCAGTCAAAAAATCACTTTGTGTTAATTCATGACCAGAAGCGATCATTAATAAAAAATCACTTTGACGGGCAACGGCTTGGTTACCAGCTTTATCAATATAAGCACTCACACCAATAATAGCGGTGAATGGCTGTCCACTTTCGCCTTCGGTAGGGTGGAATACAGCGGCTAGATAACCGTTAGCACCACCAGGACGAGCATAGCTTCCATCGTCACAACCCAGTACATAAGATGATAAGGTACGGACTTGCTTGCCACGACCTCTTTGCGTGGATTCGTCCTGCCCTGGGTTGTAGTTAAATAGGTTATCATGAGCCGCTGTCATAACAGTTTGTATGGCATCGGCCGCGGTGGTTTTGCCTGAACCATTACCACCGCTTAGTAGGTTTATTGGGCCGAATTCAAATTCTGTTGCAGGGATATTTCCCCAGTTCACATAGACAAACTTTTTAAGAAACATTTATTCAACCTCCTTATCAAATACACTTGGGCTGTTTATTTTTTTGTCTTCGGCCTGAGCTTCTGGACCTTCTTTTTCTTCTTGCTTGTCTACCTGTTGAACGGCCATATCTGTTTCTAATAAGGCTTGCTCAGACATTTCTGCTTTTTCTTCTGCATTTTTTTCTTTAACAATAAGTTCAGCTTCTTCTTGCTCAGCTAGTAATGTGCTTAACACATCGTCACTCACATAACTCATTATCATTGGACGAATTTTAAACCAGAATTCGGCGCTTGAAAGTGCGTCTTCATTCGACAATTGAATTAAACGTAATTGCCGCAGACGACGAAATAAATTTTTACGGTCAGTTAAATTTTCTGGAAGATTGCGGCTTAATAAATTTTTAAGTGCAATGCTTAATGATTCTAATGAGATCATTACGCAACCGTGTTCATCCACTTGCCCTTCACGCAGCGCTTTATCGTACTGACTACGTAATACCAGCACCAAAGCCACTTCGTTCTGGCTTAAGCGTACACGCAAACCACCATTAAATGGCTGCTCGTCTTCTTCCATTCCAGGTACTTCTGCACCCGGTGGATAGCAACGTACAAACTGAAAACGATTGTCATGCTGTATTCTAATGCCCATGATAGAAACATAGTCTTGCACTATGCCTTCTATACGCAAGTATCTATCGTAGAGAATTTGTTCCACTTGAGATTCGTCTCGGCAAATCACACCGTAATCCATGAGTCGAATAATAAGCTCACTAAATTCCTTTAGAAGAACCCCTTCTTTTTCTAATAATTGTTCTATTCGCTGTAACATGATTTATTCACCTTAGGCCGACGCCGGTTATTTTACCTACGCAGCCGCACTTGGATTTTTTACCAAGCGAATACTAAATACGTCTTTTTGTTCGAAGAATTCATGGCTACCCTGCTCAATCCACTTTATGTCAAAGTGATAATCGCTAGACAGTCCATCCTTAGAGCCCACACTTATAATGTAAGCGATTGATAATAAGTCTGATGCACTTTTTACTGGAATATCGCTACTTAATATTTCGTCGGTTTGTTTAAACTGGTTAACCATGAAGCTACGAACCTGATTATTGTTAACAAAAAATGCCTGGTCCAATGATTGTTGAACATAAAGTTCTTTACGGCTGTCTTGGTCAACGCTTTCTAAGCCTTCATCTAGGTCAGTATCAATTATCGCTCGACGTCTTGGCGGTGCTAAGCGGACACTTTGCGGATCGATGAATTTAATTTGTGGTACAGCCATTAAATCGGCCACTCGGTCTAGTTGCTCTGCTTGCTTCTCTGCAGACAAAGATGACAGCTGCTTACATACGGCTACCACATCATTATTTTTTTGGCTGGCTAGATAGCTCATTTGGCGAATGATAATATCAGCGCGCTTAGTGAAGTTTTGCAGCGACTTTCTAACCAACGGCAATATATGTTCGCAGGCACTCTTTAGCCTGTGTTCTATGTCGTCTAATACCGACCACAATAAAGATTGATGTTGCTGCACTTGCTCAGGCAATAGCTCACGTAAGCGCTTTTCTGCTTTTGCTTTTACGGCTTTGGGGCTGTTTTTAATTTGTTCAATAAGCTGTGATATTTGGTCGCGGTATTTTTCTACGTTATCGGCAGATAATCGAACGGATAAATCAGGCTGAAAACGCTTCTCCATAAAATCAAAAAATTGTTCACTGGCACGCTGAGCCATCATTTGACCATCTATTTCACGGACAAGGTCACGCTTGCGTTCGTCTAGTTCACTAATTACGTCGGTAAAATCGCTGATAATGCGTTCGCTGCATTCATAGGCGTCTAACAAGTCATAGACTTCCCCATGCTCTAAGAAGCTTTCTAGGGCATTTCGAACGTTTCTTGTATTACGATGCCTAGCCACTTGCTGAGATTGTTTATCGTCCATGAATGGCTCAATAAACTGACGGCCGTGACGTGTAAAGCTAAAGCTTGACTGTAATGTGGCTTCATCTACTTGTTTTTCGATCCAACCGTGATCTATCAACGTATTAAGTAACCAACCGGCCAGTTCACGATGAGTTTTGAAGCGACTTTCGTCATCGTCATCTTCCACTTGAATAATAGGGGCACGCACCAATGCCTCTGAAAATATGTTCAAAAGCGCTTCGCGGCTTAAAGCTTGACCATATTCGGCACTGCCTGCATGGCTACTGGAGTACAACTGCTTGTAAAGCTCTTTTAAGCATTCAACGAGTTGCTCACGGTACTTGCTAGTAAGAGGCCTGAAAAACTGACTGCGGTCTTGTTCAAAAAACATACAATAATTTAATTGTCGCTATCAAAATAAAGCCGTCAACTTTACCTGAAAATCCCCCTTGCAGGAAAGGGTATTACAGTGAATTTTGGTGTTTAATGAATTAATTTTGCATTTCACCAATCGCAGCATAAGCGGTATGGTATATAGCGTCGATTATAGCCCAAATTAAGGATAGGAATGAAAGCACTACTTATTATTGCCCACGGCAGCCGAAAGCAAAGCTCTAACGATGAAGTGGCGTTTTTAACGAAAGCGGTAACATCCCAGCCGTCTAATTTTGATTTAATCGAACATGCGTTTTTAGAACTAACCACACCCAAGGTTAGCGATGGTATAGATACTTTAATAGCGAATGGCGCCACTGAGGTTATAATTTTACCGTACTTTTTAGCGGCAGGTCTGCACGTGGTAGACGATTTACCAATGCTGCTAGATTCAGCCAAGAAGCAATATCCAAAGGTAACATTTAAACTTCTTAAGCATTTGGGAGCTGCGGAACAAATGTCTAACTGGATTATTCAACAAGCTGATATTTAGTCAATTGTTTGTGCACCAGTTAGCTAGTGCACACTATTAGTGTAACCCTGTATGCCTAAACGGGATTGTCGATATCTACAAACTCAACATCTAGGCCGAATTCTTTTGCCAAATGCTCACCTAATGCTTTGGCCCCGTAGCGTTCAGTAGCATGATGCCCGGCCGCATAATAATGGGTACCTGATTCACGGGCGTTGTGCACCGCTGGTTCATTTATCTCACCTGTAATGTACGCATCAATACCCTGGTTAATGGCATATTGCATATAGCTTTGAGCTCCACCTGTGCACCAAGCTACCGTTTCGATCATGTCGTCTTGCTCTCCAATATGCTGAGGCTCTCGGTCTAGCTTTTGAGTAATATGCTGGCTTAACTGCTTAGCACTCATTGGCTGCTTTAAACGACCTATATTTCCAGGCGTACTGGCATCGCTAGGATTAATATGGCCTTCTAATTCAAACTCTAAAATATTGGCTAACTGTATGTTGTTACCCCAAACCGGGTGACAATCCAAGGGCAAATGGTAAGCGATCAAGCTGATGTCATACTTCAACAGCGCTTGTATCCGTTGTTTTTTGATGCCTGAAATGGCTTCCGGCTCACCTTTCCAAAAATAACCGTGATGAACCAATATTGCATCAGCATTCCGGTCTATGGCTGCATCTATCAAATCTTGGCAAGCGGTAACACCTGTAACAACTTTTTTAATATCGGCCTTACCTTCAACTTGAAGACCATTTGGGCAATAATCGCGATACTTATGGATTGAGAGTTCTTTGTTTAAATAATTAACTAGCTGGTTAAGCTTCATATCACACACTCATTTGCGTACACTGCACCT
>JBLHVV010000090.1:0-12722 GCA_047628755.1 Crocinitomicaceae bacterium
GAGTTGCATTCGCGAGTATGACAGTGAAGTTAAATTCGCGGATAAGACAATGTTTTACATCATAGCCTGTAAATAATTTTGCAGCCCAATTCGGTCAATCAAACCTAATTGCTGTTCTAGCCAATGGGTATGATCTTCTTCAGTATCTTCTAACTGCTGAACTAACATTGCGCGAGTTTCAAAGTCTTTTTCTTGCTCACATATTACAATGGCATTCTTCAAATTCTTGACTACTAGATACTCTAAATCAAGATCATTCTTCAACATTTCAAGAACAGTCTTTCCAACGTTTAACGGTTCACGATTTGATAAATCTGGAAATCCTTCTAAAAATAAAATACGCTTGATCATTAGATCAGCATGACCCGATTCATCTTGCATTTCATGAGAGATGCGATCATACAGTTTTGTTAAGCCCCAATCTTCGTATACTCTTGAGTGTATAAAATATTGATCAACGGCGGTTAACTCGCCTGCCAATAAAGAATTTAGGGTGTCTATTACTTTTTTATTGCCTTTCATATTTACTTCCTAATTTTTTATTCAGCGTGCATCATTGATTGTAGATAATTTTCAATACTCACACTGTCGATTAAACTTAGCTGAGTATCGATCCAATCTAAATGCTCTTCTTCGTACTCTAAAATTTCTGCCAACATGTCTCGGGTAACAAAGTCGGTTGCCGTTTCACAATATGCGATGGCATCTCTCAAATTTATTAACGCTTCTTGCTGAAACTCAGCATCACATTTCAGCATTTCAATTGGGTTTTCACCAACACGCAGACGACCCAACTTCTGAAGGTTAGGTAAGCCTTCTAAGAATAAAACTCGTTCAATAATTTTATCGGCTTGCTTCATGTCTTTAATAGATTTTTTGTATTCTTTTTTATCTAATACATTCAGCCCCCAATTTTTGAACATGCGTGCATGTAAGAAATATTGGTTAATAGAAACCAGTTCGTTCTCTAAGCAGGTGTTTAACCACTTAATTACTTCTTTATTACCTTTCATACTGGCTCCTGTTACTTTTATGAAAAATTTGATCGAATCAATATTCTGTAAAGTATATGCATGTTTTACCCAAGTACAATGAATCTTTTATCTTATCGGTATATTTTTGCCAATAAAAAAGCTAAATGTAATTAGCAATAATTAGCATTTAGCTTTACTTTTATATTAATTGATTTAATTTTTAGGTTTAATTAAATTTGTAGCCGTCGGTAAGGGTTTTCATAAATACCACTATGGCATCTACTTCGGTTTTAGTGAGTTTTAAATCGCCTAGCTCTTCACTATTAACATTTTCGTTCACCTCTGGGTTGCCCCACTTCTCTTTCACATCACGCTCATTATAAAATTCAACAACCTCTTTTAGACTGTCAAATACGCCATTGTGTAAATAAGGTCCTGTTTTATCTATGTTTCTTAAAGTAGGTACTTTGAACTTGCCCTTTTCGTCTTGTCCATTATTTATGTGAGGGTTATTTGCTAAGCCATAGTCCACATACATTTTTCCAGCAGGGTTGAAACGCTTATCTATTTTATAGAATGCTAAGGATTTATTAGCTGGCTGGCCTAAGTTGTCATAACTGTAATCAGTAAAGAGCGGCTTATTATTTTCAGCTGCACTTGTATGGCAAGCGGCGCAGTTGCCTTTGTCTTCTGCTTCAAATAATTCTAACCCTAGTTTTTCTTGTTTAGTCAGCTCAGCTTTACCCTGAAGGAAGTAATCGTACTTTGAATTAAATAAACCAAATTCTGGTCCATTTTCATAAGCGACAATGGCGTCAATGGCGGCCTTAAATGCTTTGTCATTGTTGTCCCATATTTTAATCCCATATTGGCTTTCAATAAATGTTCGATAAGTTGATTTTTTTAACTTTTCGACCACTTGCTGTTGAGTCGTATTGCCCATTTCTAATGGGTTTAAAAAAGGCCCTGCAGCTTGCTCTTTCATGGTTTTAGCTCGGCCATCGTAAAAAAAGCCACCCATCCACAGTGCCTCTTCTTTATTCCAATATAGTTCTGGTGTGAACTTGCCATAGGCGATAGACGGGACATTGCGATTGCTGAACAGCTTTGGGTTAGCCCCTGGGCTTATGGCCTTGCCTGGATCTGCATAGAAGTTATTTGCTTGATGGCAACTACTGCAAGCTTGGCCTGCTGGTTCTGAAAGAGTCTTGTCTTCAAATATTAACTTACCAAGGGCCTGTTTCTGGGCTTGGCTGTGATTTAAATTAACGGCTGCTTGTCCATTCATAACCACAAGACACATCGTGAGTGCTAGAACTAATTGATACATTATAAACCTGCTAAATATGCAATATTATCACCACTAATGATAATGATAATTATTTATAGGTGCAACTCATTGCTAACAACGCTGTGAAACAATAACCTTAATCAATTAAGCGCTGGTTATATTTGGTCTAGTTGGTGATTTTTTTATAAACAGCAGACAAAAAAATAGCCGTTTGCGATTGGCAAACGGCTATTTTGGTGAAACTTAACTGCTCTTAACTGCTCTTAACTACGCCAAACAGGACTTAACGTCATTGTAAAACATATTAAACCAGTTTAAGAATCGCTACGATTACCGCAGTTAAAAGAAGGCTGTGTACAATAACGCCGCGAACGGTAGTCATTGGACCCATTTTGCCTTTAATGCCATTAATAGCTAGTAGAGCAATAAGGCCTAAAACAATCCAAGTACCTGTAGTACCTACTCCGTTTGTAATGCCGTCAACATAACCACCAAAATGTGGGCCAGCTAACATGCAAAATACCATTGGAGCAGAGAATAAAGTGTTGGTACGAGACGCTAGTAGCGCTTTACCAGCGGCAGCAGGACCATCGCCTTCAACCATACCTAGAGCAATTTTTTGGTTAGGCCAGATAATCAACCAAACATTTAAGAACATTATTGTTCCTAATGTTGAACCAACTACAATGTAGTCATTTAGTTGGTTATATCCCACTACACCAGCAAGAAGAATGATGCCCGTAAGGAATGTACCCATGGCGCCCCAACGGAACCACCAAAGTGCTTCAGGCGCTAATTTTGCTTTTGCATCTTTAAGGGCTTCGGGTGAGGCCGCTTTGAAATAGCCACCTTGAATGAAGTTAAAGTAGTATAAAAGACCGATCCAAGTTATACCAAATAATAGGTGCCCCCAACGGGACAATATGTTTACTAATTCCATGATATCCATAGACTTCCTCTCTCAATTTATGTCCCCTACTAATCAAGAAAATACTTAGATGTTGTAAGTAATTTTTTTGTAAGTAAGGATTATTATAATGTTTGCGTACAAGTGGAAAATAACGGCTACAGACAAAACAATCAACTTAAATTTGATATAAATCAAGGTCTTGCTTGAATATTACACGCCCACAACTCAATCTCAGGATAACGGGCCCAAATGTGCACTATTTAATGCTATTTTTTAGCTGGCTTACCTGCAATAGCTGATACCCCAATATTTGCTTATTATGAGCCCAGCGCAAGAAAATAGCGGTAAATTTATACTTTGCCCAGCTTAATTTACGTCGGGTTTTGTTGTGTTTTTTCATTTCTGAAATGTAACTATTCAACCATTGGCCAAAAGGTAAAAAGACACGGTGAGAGATATCTTCAGCTTGAGATAAAACCAAACCTTGCTGAATTAAAAGTTGCTGATAGTGTGATAATGTCATTAAATTTTGAAAGGGAATATGTGACAGCTTACAAATGATTTTTAATATCCATTTATAAACTGGATTATGAATCGGTTTTACTAATATTAAATCGGATACAGCCAATATCCCATGGTCAGCCATATGTTGATTACACAATTTAAAATAAGCAGGCTTATTTTTAAAATGATAAAGGCAGTCTAACGCTATAATACGGTCAAGTGATTTTGGCACAGATTGCCAAGCAAAAGGATCACAGCAATCTCCCTGTTTTAATATGTAAGAATTGTCTTTTTGCTGGCCTTTGATCTTGTTAAGAGCATATGCTGTTTGACTGTGTGAGAAATTGATACCCATTAACTGCTTAACATGGAATTCGTTGGACCAAACAGCAAGCTGGTCTCCGCAGCCAAAGCCAGTATCTAAAACCTTATGGCCTTCACTTAAGTTAACTTGTTTATCCAGCTTGGCCAATCGACCCAGTTCAACAGCCAGCTGCTGGCAAGCCTGCGAATAGTCGTTAATGGGAGTATTAGTATCGTCTAACCAACACCCTAGGTTTCCCCAACTGCTGTTCAACACTCCTGTTTTAGGCTGATAATTTAACTGAATATCTTCTAAGTCGTAAAACTCATTGAGGGTTTTACTGGTCATGGCTTAAACGGTTACTGGCTGATTTGATTTGATCCAAGGGATTTCACAACCTAGCTGTTGAGCAACATCCACTGACGATTCAACCGCGGCATCTAACAAGGGTATTTTGTTGGCCATATACGAACCTACTATTTTAATAGGGCTACCTTGGTTTAACTGCTTTAGGCTCGCTACCGCTTGGCGACTTTCTAAGGTGACTAACGGACGGGTAAATTGCTGCTGACTAATAATACGATCTGGATTAATGGGTGTATTGGCATTCCAAGTTTGATATACCGACTGCTGTAATGAGTAGGTACTAAATGACTTGGTTAGGTCAACTGATGTTGAAGACGCCTTACCGTTAACAATATAGCTAACCGGCGCTGCTTTTTTATGATTGTAAACCACGCTTGTATCAGTATGCAATGTCATACTTGAAGACTGCATAGGAATACGAGCAAGCAACATGGCTTGCTGACTTTGTATGGATTTTAGTTCTGAGTCTAGATTGGTAGACAATATTTTTTGCGCTATATTTGCTTGAGTGGCTATAACCACTTTATTAAAATGGAATTGCTTAATTATATTGTTACTTTTGTTTTTGCTGTTTACCAAAATATTGTTTAAGGAATCACCTGAAAAACTTAGGCTTTGAATCTCTTCAGAGCAACGGACTTTATATCCTTGAGTGATTTTTGGCACTATGCCATCGACACCTTGCTTCGCACGAACAATACCATCGTTCATTATGCCACATGTTAAATAGCCCAAAATCACATCGGCGGGGTAGTTCAGAATTCCTTGGTAATCGCAAGTACAGGTTACGCTTAACGCGGGTAATAACATGTTGTAAATAAACGTTGGGTCAAAATTATGCTGATTCAAGTATTGCTGAAAAGTAATGGATTTAAGCGATTCACTTTCATAGCTAGCCACGTCTTGATTGGCTTGTTTAAAAAAACCGGAGTTAGCTACCAGTAATTTAAAAGATTTCATATTCACACTGTTACAGCTTAAATAACGAAATGTCTTATTAATTAATTTTGTATTATTGTATTGAAAAAAAGGAATGACAGGGAATGGGATTGCCTGAGAGTTTGCAGTTTGAAAAACGCTGGCATGGTCACTGCGTTCCATTTCTATATTCAGGTGTTGGTAAAGTGCAAATAATTGTGGGTAATAACCCTTGGTAAAAATCCTTAGGGGTATGTCGATGCGAGTACTAATGCCATTACTGTGGTAATCGGAGGTGAATACACCCATTCCCACGCGTTTATGGCTTTCGAATAAAGTCACATTGTATTTATCTTTCAACAGCCAAGCTGCGCTTAGTCCTGCCAGCCCACCGCCTATTACCGCTAAAGATGCCTTCGCATTTGACGGTTGGAGAGTTTCACCTTGAGGACTCGCTACCGATGGGTCAATATTAAACATAGTCTACGTTACCACCTTAAAAATATATGTTCACTAAATGGGCTCATTATATACATACTAACCGCCCAGCATATTCCTGTTAAGGCGCTTAAGTTAATAAAGCTTACATTATGGTAAGTAAGCTAACACATCTAAACTGTTCTATTCACTAACTAGCAGATATAATGCCCACAATTTTTGATCGCTAATTTTAACCTTATCCAGCATAGGCACCTTATTATGAGCATTTTAGACACCGTTAGCGCCGCATGGGGCTGGGTTGGTATTACCCCCGAAAAAGTCATTGCTGAGAACGAATTTGGCAACCTGATTATTAAAGATATGGAAGGTATGTTCTGGCGCCTGTGCCCAGAAGATCTTTACTGTGACGTAATTGCCGATGACGATGCTGATTACAATGAACTGGTTAAAGATGACGAATTTAATCAAGACTGGTTTATGGATGTGATGGTTCAAAAGTCTGTTGCAAAATATGGCGCATTAGATGACGGGTTTAAATTCCACATGCTTGAACCTGGTGCTCTAGGAGGAAAGTACGCGGTATTTAATATTAAGCCTATGGCCTTTGAAAAAATGATTAGTTTTTCTGGTGAATTGGCACAAAAGATTCATCGTGCTGGTGATAAAAAAGTAAACTATAAGCCTCTAAATTAGAAGCCATAATTCTAACTACATATGAACTTCTCTCTAATGGTAGTTGGAGTCATTCCACTCCAACGTTTAAAGGCCCGCCTAAAATTATTGGCATCAGCAATATTCAAAAAATCAGCCAGTTCACTATTACTAAAGCCTTTTGCCTGCATAAGGTACAGGCTAACTTGTAATCTGGCCTGGTCTTGTAATCGCTGAAAACTCCAACCATGCTTTTTAAGCTTGCGCTTAAACGTAGCAGAACTCATATTAAATTCGTCAGCCGTTTCTATCAGAGATAAAATATTTGGAGCTTTGACTTTCAAAACATTTAATACCGCCTCAATAAAACCCGACTTTTCAATAATTTCATTACATTGTCTATGTGCCATTGTTAATGCAGCATGAGAGCCGAGATTACGGCGTGAACTTGGAAAAGGTTTATCTAACCAATTTTTATCCAGCATCATCACATCAATGCCTAATGAGAACTGTATGTCGTCACCTAAATTGACATCATATTCTTCTAAATATTTAGGTTCAGAAAACGAAAACCCATAACGCCAAGGCAGTTTTTCTGAAAAACACCAATTAATCAATGAAATAAATGCAGTGGTAAACGCTTCTATTACAAATTTATGGCTGCTTCCCAAGCCTATGGCGTCACGCCATTGAAAATAAACTGTATTGTTGTCTTCCCAAACACTTAAACCCAGCATTGGAGTTAGCGTGGGATACTTCATAAAAATATTCGCCAACTCTCTAATATTACTCGCATGACATAATAGCTGACTATAACCATCAAAATGCCCTGGAAACATACCATGCCCCCAGCGAAAACTTAATTCAGGTAATTGGTATAACATCTTAGAATTTTCAATTATCTGACAGAATTGCTGAGCATTTAAATGCACAGCCCCACGTAATACATCGTCATAAAATAGGCAGGTATTTTTTAAAAAGTAATGGCTATCAATATTTCTTGCTAATAAAATGTCCATTAAACTGGCCCCATGAAAATGCGCTGGATAAATCCGTTCGTCATTTTCATACCAGGTAATATGTTCAGAAGGCAGCATTTAAGCGACGACCTTTAGTGGTTTTTTATGCTTTAATGATTCATTTGCTAGATAAATTAGATTATTTGCAGGCAACCCTCTTCCACATGCTATTCCAATACATACTTTCTGATAAAGTGTTTGATTATCATTTTTTGATTTAAAAGCAAAGTGATTAACTGCTAATGTCAACTCCGTAGATATTTCGCGAGCTTTTATGTCATCAGTATTGGGTAATACAATCGCAAAACGATCTCCAGCATAACGGCACAGTAGATCTTGCTTGCGTAGATTTAATATTAATAATTCACTTAATGCATGAAGATAGCAATCACCCTCATGCGTACCATATGTGCGATTCATATCTGAAAAATTTTCAACATCTAAAATAAGCAGCGAATGCTTTGCTTGGGGAAAAACCTTAATAAATCGGTCTATTTGACAACGAAGAAAATCTATTCGACCTAGGTTAGTCAATTTATCAACGGACAGATGTTCACGAAAATATTGCTCACGGTTGCGTAATTGATCGTTGATGGCTATTTGCTCTTGATGCCAATGATACAAACCATAAGTCAACAACATGATACCCATGGGCATGGCGATAGACTCGAAGCCTTGATCCCACCAATACTCTACTGGAATACGTATAAATTCATCTAGCGCATCTTGCCAAAACGCCAACAACATAAAGCCTAAACCAAGGCTTAATAAATCGGTGACCCTGCCCAAAGGACGACTGCCCAATATAAATAAAACCCATAATCCAATGGCAAAGGCACTGCCCCCCTCTCCAATAACATCTAACCAATCAATTTCCTGCCAGGTTTTGGTTTTACCCACTGACAAATTACTCACTAGTGTGATCAGCAGTAGAGAAATTAAAAATAGTACTTTATTTTTATGGTGTATCAGTAAAGGAAACATGCCGATATTTACTCATCTGTGATTAGGTAATAACCAGATATCATTTATTTATGACATTTAGTTTACAGGCCCTAAAATAAGTTCTAATAAATAGAGGGGTCAGATTAGCTCAACACAACATGGAAATAATTGGATATTTTTTGACTATACATTAAACAACTACTGGCTAAAGCCCCCTAATCTATTGAGAACAATTAAAACGCAAGTATTAAAGGGGGTTATATCAGATCAAAAAAATCTCTAAGTATGCAATCTATGCACTTCAGGCAGGTAAGCCATTAGGACTGTCACAAGTATGTCATGAAGTGTTTTTAATATATTCATACTTTATTAAATCAAGCGAGTGAAACCATGTTAAAAATAAATACACTGGCCAGCGCCATTGGACTAAGCAGTTTAGTGCTTACCGCACAAGCAGACGGCATTCTTGAGGGTCGTATTTTAGATGCAAACACACAAAACCCAGTGAATGGCGTATTGGTTAGCATAAAGCAGCTTAATCGCGATGTTTTAGTTAGCCATAAAGGTGCGTTCCGTATTCCAAAACTTAAGGCTGGAACATATGACATAACAGCCACTTTAGGCGAGCAGCAAATTCACCAAGGGCAAGTCACTATTACAGACGATCAAGTGACCACCTCTAATATTTCGGTGAATACGCAAGAAGTTCCAATGGAAGAAATTTTAGTGGTAGGTCAAGTTGCACAAATGCAACGGGCACTTGATCGCCAACGCCATGCCGACAATATGATCAGTGCTATTAATGCCGACGCGATTGGCCAATTACCCGATAATAACGCAGCAGAAGCACTGCAACGTATTCCTGGCATTTCAATTGAACGTGACCAAGGAGAAGGCCGGTTTGTGCGTGTTCGCGGCATTAGCCCAGACTTGAATTCTGTGACTATAAATGGAACGCAAATTCCTGCTCCAGAAGCTGGACGCCGCGCGGTTGCTTTAGACGTTATTCCGTCTGATTTAATAAGCTCGATGGAAGTAACCAAAGCATTAACGCCAGACATGGATGCCAACGCCATTGGTGGCAGTATCGAGGTCAAAAGTGTATCGGCTTTAGATCGTGAAGGTGCGTTTTATAGCTTGGGAGGCGATCTATCATTTGCACAACATACTGGCGAAACCAGTCCAGCAGTGTCGGCCAGTGGGGGTAATACCTGGGAGTTTATTAATGGCCATCGCCTTGGTGTAGCGGGTGCATTGACTTATGAAAATCGTAAGTTTGGTTCTGACAATATTGAAACAGGCGCTAAATGGGATGGTTCAGACTTAGAAGAAGTGGCACAACGAGACTACACACTGGAACGTGAGCGTATTGGCGCAGCACTTAATATAGATTACGAATTAGACCTTAACAATTCTATTTACTTACGCAGTTTATACAGTGAGTTTTCAGATGATGAGCAGCGTATACAGAATTCTGTTGAATTTATTGATGCCATAAGTGAGGGCGACACTGGTGATGCTGAAGTGGTTAGAGACCTTAAAGATCGCAAAGAAATCCAAACAATATTATCGACTACATTAGGTGCTGAGCATTTTATTGAAGACTGGACAATTGAATATGCTATAGGTTATAGCAAGGCTAACGAAGATGAGCCCGGTGGCATAAGTGGTGCCGATTTTGAAGCGGGTGCCGACATAAGCGGTATGGGGTTCAACAATAGTCGAAGACCGAATCTAATTGTTAGTGATGATTTTCTTAATGCTAGTAATTTTCAGTTAACAGAAGTTGAGAGTGAAAAGGGTCTAACTGAAGATGCTCAAACCAGTTTGAAATTTGATATTACAAAAGACCTGTATTTTAATGACAATCCTGCCATGTTGAAATTTGGTGCCAAATCTACTCAGCGCACTAAAGACCAACAGTTAGATGTGACCATATATGAAAATTTTAACACCGCAGATCTAACGTTAGATAATTTTTCAAATGGTCAAGTAGATTATGAACTAGGACAATTTGGACCTTCTATTGATGGAGATTTGGTAAGGCAAGCCATAGATTACTCTACCGGAGAACTGGACATTGAAGAATCAAGTGTGGGTGATTTCCAAATCGATGAAGACATTACCGCAGCCTATGTTATGGGTCGAGTAGATTTAAATAATACTCGAATCCTTGCTGGAGTAAGGTATGAAGGTACAGAGCAGTCACTGTCTGGCTTTAAATATGATGACACGGATGAGTCTATTACCGCTCAAAATAGTAAAAATAATTACAATCATATTCTTCCATCATTACATATTCGCCATGAATTAAACGATAATACTCAACTACGTTTAGCCTATAGCAATGCGGTTGTTCGTCCAACGTTTGATCAATTATCCCCTGGTTTTACTACTGATGGTGAAGAAGGTGAGAAAGGCAATACTCAATTAGAAGCACTGGAATCAGCAAACTATGATGTTGGTATTGAACATTTTACTGGTGATGCTGGTGTAATCTCTGGATTCATATTTCATAAAAATATTAAAAACTTTGTATTTGAAACTGATATTGCAGGAACCATTGGTTTTGAAGACTTTGATAACGTAACTACTTATCGAAATGGAGATAAGGCCACGTTAACTGGATTAGAATTAGCTTATTCACAAAAATTATCCATGCTACCAGAACCTTTTAATAATTTTTTACTAAGCGCCAACATGGCATATAGTGAAAGTGATGCCGACATTGGTTCACGCTCTATTGCCTTGCCCAATCAATCTGATGTAACTGGTAACCTGATATTTGGTTATCAGCAGAATCGTTTGATGATGCGTTTGGCGGCAAACTATAAATCTAAATATTTATTAGAAGTAAACGACCTTGTCGACTTGTCTGAAGATGTGTACCAAGCCGCTCAGACCCAATGGGATTTTAGCGCAGCTTATGGCATTACAGACAGTTTAAAAGTTAAATTTGAAATTGCTAATCTTACCGACGAACCTTATTACACCTACCAAAACAATAAAGATCTTAATGCCCAGTATGAAGAATATGGTCCAACTTACCGCTTAGGTTTGAGCTACACCAACTTTTAATTGGACAATCTATACAGTCAGGGGCTTTGCCCCTGTAAGGTGAAAAAATGAAGTATAAGAATATATTTATAATTGCAGCGGCGGCTTTAACGCTGGTTGCCTGTGGAAAAAATGAAACAGTTGAGAGCACAATCAAGCTGGCTTACTCACCCCTTGCCTATGAAGGGGAGCATGCCGTAAAGCTTAATAATGAAAGCTGGATTCACTATGGCCCTGATAAAGAGATTTCTATTTCAAAAAATAGTAAGGAAATTGAAAGTAGAACTGTTTTAACTGAATACCTGGATCACAGGGATACTGAAAATGGAAAAGTGATTTTTTCTGTTAATAATAAAAATGAACCTATATTAATTAAAACCAAAAACAATCAATTAGATATAAAAGTAGGCGAAGCTCTCAATTTTCCATTAGAAGGTCTTTGTTTATATCAGCCTAATGGGGGTGTTCTTCAAGTATTTTTGATGGACGATAACAACATTGCCCACCAAATGTTAGTGAAAGAAACAGATGACAATATTTCACTGTCTACTCTACGTACTTTTCCTTTGCCTCCAGAAAGTGAGCACTGTGTTGTACATGATGACAGTGATCAATTTTTTGTAAGCGAAGACCGAATTGGTGTTTGGGCTTACTCAGCCCGGGCAGAGAGTCAGGTTGCTAGGCATGTAGTTGATTTAGTCACTCCCTATGGTGTGTTAACATTTAATTCAGGCCCATTAAGTATTATTGATGACACACTTTTTATTGCAGAGTCGGGTAGTAACCTGGTTCACAGTTTACAAATTGAACGTCATTCTTATATTCGCAACACCGTGTTTGAATTACCTAAAGAGATACAATTTAAAAACCTAACTGCGTCAAACTTGAATGACGAAAAAGATTGGCACTTTGTAGCTTTAGACGACAATAGCTCTAAGCTAATCACATTCTCACTGCCTAAAATTGAACGTACATCTACCAACACATTTATAAGTAATGTGGCCCCCACTGCTGAAACTGATCCTGTTACTAATAAAGGTGATGCGGCTGATGACCCTGCCATTTGGATTAACTCGCAACAGCCAGAAAACAGTCGCATTCTTGGTACCAATAAAAAACGAGGGTTATATGTCTATGATCTTACCGGCAAGCAATTGCAAGAATTATTGGTAGATAGAGTGAATAATGTCGATGTGAGGCAGGGATTTACACTAAAAAATATCCCCGCCGATATTGCTGCGGCCAGTCAGCGTGATCGAAGTTCTATCGCTTTATTTCATATTGAACCTGAAACGGGTGTGGTGACTTTTACAAATGAAATTAGTACAGGTTTAGATGATGT
>JBLHVV010000091.1:0-12680 GCA_047628755.1 Crocinitomicaceae bacterium
TAAGTCGCTGTCTTCAATTTAGCCTTAAAAATATGACGCCAGAACGCATAGTGGGTTACTTACAGCACATTCTAGGGCTAGAAAAAATACCGGCAGAAGATCCGGGTTTGTGGTTACTAGGCCGCGCCGCAGAAGGCAGTATGCGTGACGCATTAAGCTTAACTGACCAAGCAATAAGCTTTGGTGACGGCCAAATTAAAGAATTAGAAGTAGCTACCATGTTAGGCACGGTAGACCGCGGTCGAGTATTTCAGCTTGCCATAGCCTTAGCCGAAGCCAATGCAGTTGATGTCATGGCATTAGTGGCGCAAATGGCAGAACACGCTGTGGACTTTAATAATTTACTAGCCGATTTAATTGGATTGATTCACCGTATTGCAATTGCCCAAGCGGTGCCCGATGCCGTAGACAACAGCCAAGGTGATAAAGAACAAGTAATGGCATTGGCAGAGGCCATGAGTCCTTCTATGGTTCAACTTCTTTACCAAGTTGCATTAACGGGTAGGCGAGATCTGCCGCTAGCACCAGACCCAAGAGCAGGCATGGAAATGACACTGCTGCGGATGCTAAATTTCGCCCCAATTGGACATCAAGCCGAAGCAGGTTCGTTGCCTTCTGGAATAGGGGTGCCCCAAGCAAAAAAGCCTGAGCTGGCGCATCTCAAGCGCCAAATTGTGAACTCAGTTGCAGATGAGAGTTTGCAAGGCGTTGACGTTGCTCCAAAAGCCTTCGAAAAGGCTGAAGTGATTATTAATGTTATACCTGCCGCCGAAGTAACTACTAACAAACCTGCCGATACTTTACAGTCTACTGAGTATGATGATCCTCCATTTGATATGGATATGCCTTCTTATCAACCTGGTAGTAGCACCGACAACGTGCCTGTTGAGGCCCCAGCGCCTCAAGTGCCAGTGCTTGAGGAATCGCCAGTGCCAGTGCTTGAGGAATCGCCAGTTGTAGAGCTGCCAGTTCTAGAGCCACAACAGCCTATGGTGTCAAATACAGAAGTCATTATGGACCTTAGCCCAGCCAGTTGGGCTCTCATATTCGACCACCTCCCGGTGGAAGGCATGCTGCGCAACTTAATATCCAATAGTTGCTTAATTCAAATGGACGGAAGTCAGTTACTGTTCCACGGTGATTCTGGACACATGCGTTTATTCAGTGCCAGTCATCAGCAGCGTTTTAATGAGATTCTTAATGAAACACTAGGAACGCAGTACAAATTACAAGTGATTGATGGACCGTTATTACATGAAACACCAGCTCAAAGAGCACAGCGCTTAATGGCAGAAAAACAAAAGGCAGCCGTTGAAAGTATCGAAAGCGACCCAAATGTATTAGCAATAAGACAAGCCTTTGATGCACAGGTTATAATGGAATCTATTAGGCCTTTGCATTGACAGGGCGAGTAAAAAATTAACTCATTAACATAAATAAACCGAGGACAAAAAAATGATGAAAGGCGGAATGGGCAACATCATGAAGCAAGCCCAAAAAATGCAAGAAAAAATGGCTAAGGTTCAAGAAGAATTAGCCAATGCAGAAACCACGGGTGAATCAGGTGCAGGCCTTGTAAAAATTGTAATGACTGGCCGTCATGATGTTAAAAGCGTTTCATTAGACGATAGCCTAATGGAAGAAGATAAAGAAATTATTGAAGACTTGCTTGCGGCAGCGGTAAACGATGCAGTGCGTAAAATTGAAGCAGCATCTTCTGATAAAATGGGCGCTATGACCGAAGGCATGGGTCTTCCGGGCGGCATGAAGCTTCCATTCTAAGGAAAGCTAAAACGAATGGTCGTTATTTATAAACCCCTTCCATTCGTTTTGTTTATGGTAAGAGTCTTAAGTAAAAAAGAAGCAGAAGTAATTTATGGCATCACTTAGTCCTTTAATCAATCAGCTGGTTGAATCTCTAACTATTCTTCCTGGAGTAGGACCAAAGTCTGCTCAGCGATTAGCCTTGTATCTTTTAGAGAAAGATAAGGCAGGGGCGGCTGCGTTAGTCAGCACCTTAAGCGAAGCGCTTGAAAAGGTAGGTCATTGTCAGCAGTGCCGTAACTTAACCGAAACAGCACAGTGTCCCGTTTGTGACGATACAAAGCGCAACAACGATTCGTTGTGCGTTGTAGAAACACCAGCTGAACTATTAGCCATTGAGCAAACCGGTTTTAAAGGGCGTTATTTTGTTTTGTTTGGTCGCCTTTCTCCTATCGAGGGAATAGGGCCAGATGCATTAGGGCTAAATAAGTTACGTGAAAATGTATTGAATAATCATGTTAAAGAAATTATTTTAGCCACCAATCCGACGGTTGAGGGTGAGGCCACCGCTCAATACATTCAGCAAATGTTT
This sequence comes from Crocinitomicaceae bacterium, assembly GCA_047628755.1. Taxonomy (GTDB): domain Bacteria; phylum Pseudomonadota; class Gammaproteobacteria; order Pseudomonadales; family Oceanobacteraceae; genus Bermanella. Next base: position 2,357 of record JBLHVV010000091.1, read on the forward strand.
GTGAATAGCGAGGTAATAGTTAGTCGTATTGCTCACGGTGTTCCATTAGGTGGCGAATTAGAATATGTAGATGGCGGCACACTTGCCCATGCCATTGCCGGTCGAAGAATAGTATAGGCGTTGTAAATGATATATATCGAAACAGACAGCGCATTGAAGCAAGCGTGTGATCACTGGATTACGGTAAGCCGCATTGCTTTAGACAGTGAATTTATGCGAGTGGACACATTTTTTCCGCATTTAGCATTAATTCAGATTAACGACGGAACACAAACATACCTAATAGACCCAATAAAAATTGAAGATTGGGAGCCATTAAAAGCGGTGTTCACAGCCCCTAGCGTGGTTAAAATTTTACATTCCCCTAGTGAAGATTTTGATGCCTTTTATCACAATTTAGGAGTTCTTCCTTCGCCTATTTTAGACTCTCAGCTGGCGGCTGCTTTAGCTAGCATGGGGGGTATTATGGGTTACCAAAAACTAGTTAAAGCTTTGGTGGATATAGACTTAGACAAAGGTGAAACTCGTAGCGACTGGATGAAGCGACCTTTAACAGATAGCCAAATTCACTATGCAGCTGAAGATGTTAATCATTTGTTAAAAATGATGGACCAGTTAGAAGAAAAGCTACATGCCTTAGGGCGCTGGCAATGGCTGGTAGATGACTGTGCATCCATGGTAGCCGATTGGCTAGAAAACCAAAAACACGGTTATGGTTTAGAGCGAATTAAAAAAGGCTGGATGTTAAAACCTCATCAATTAAATGTATTAAACCAACTGGTCATTTGGCGAGAAGCACGCTGTCGCGAAGTAAATAAGCCCAGAGGCCATTTAATTAATGATGCTCTGTTGTTAGAGGTCTCTATGCGTTTGCCTCAAGGGGTACACCAATTAGGGGCCATTAAAGGTATCAGGCAAGCCACCATTCGTAAAGAAGGTGAGCAAATAATTAAGCTGGTTATGGCCAGTAAAGAACTGCCTAAAGACCAATGGCCAGCTAAGCTAGATAGGCCGCTGAATCAAAATGCAGGCGACTGGTTTAAATCCATGCGTGCACTTGTTAGCAGTAAGGCTGAAGAGCTTAATATACCGCCGGAAATGTTGGCTCGTAAAAAGCCATTAGAAGCCATGCTAAGAGCAGGTTACTCATCAGGCCCATTTAATTTACCAGCTAGCTTACAAGGCTGGAGAGAAGGAGTTATTTCTGACTCTCTAATCAATCTACTTAATAAATTAGCAGGACGCTGATTAACTCTCAGAACTAATTAGCGAGATACCTATGAAAAAATTATGCACAGTATGGTCGAGCCCTAAAAAAGAAGAAATGTATTTATATACAGATCGCCTTGAAGGATTAAAGCGAGTACCAGAAGAATTATTGGCTATGTTTGGTACACCAAAAGAAGTAATGGGTTTGCCATTAAGTCCTGATAAAAAATTAGGCCGTGCAGACGCGAAAAAAGTATTACAAGAGATTATGCTTAGAGGTTTCTACCTGCAATTACCACCCGTTAGAGATGATTATATGTTAGACATACATAAAGATTCTTCATCAAAATACACCGATATTATTTAATACTGATATGCAGTTGTAAGGGGTGTAAGTATGGTTAAAAAAGAAAAGCCATTTTGGGAAGCTAAAAAGCTCGATGAAATGTCCACAGACGAATGGGAAAGTTTGTGTGATGGATGTGCAAAATGTTGTTTACATAAACTAGAAGACGAAGAAACAAAAGAGGTTTTTTACACCGAGATTGTGTGTCGTTATCTAGATCGTGAAACCTGTAATTGCACAGAGTACAAACGCAGGCAAGAGCTAGTACCTAATTGTGTTTGGTTAAAGCCAGAAGACATGGGTGACTTTCATTGGTTACCAAACACTTGCTCTTATAAGTTAATACATGAAGGTCAGCCGTTACCAAAATGGCATCATCTAAGAAGTGGTGATAAAAAAACTATTCATAAATATAATCAGTCCATGCGCCGTAAGGGCATTCCTGACGACAAAATACCAGAAGACGATTGGCAAGATCATATAATCTGTATAGATGAGTAAATACGTTTTTTATTTAATATAAGAGTTTTAAATGGCATATCAAGAAACTTATCAATACGCTTGGCTTGCGTATCTACTAGCATCGGTAGGTATGTATTACGTAGTGGTAAAAATGAGTAAGTATTGGAAAAGTGAAAACCTAAAAAGCTATTGGAAAATGATTTCAGCCGTTATATTATTTACTCCTGCAGTTCATGTCGCAGAGGGTATAACAGTACTTGCTCCGGCCTATATAGTGGCACTTGGTGAGTTATTTCAAAATGGTCCAAAAGCGGCTATGTCAGGTTTAGTGCCGTTATTATTTGCCTTACTACTTGGTTCGGTACTGCTAGCCATTCAAGCTTTTGTAAAATCAAAAAAAGCATCCAAGCAAGTAGCTAAATACTAATTATTATGCCGACACTTTTACTGAAATTAAAAAATGTACCTGACGACGAACATATTGAAATATGTGAGCTTTTAGAGCAAAACCAAATATCTTATTATGAAACTAATGTGGGGTTTTGGGGGATAGGTATGGCGGCTATATGGTTGCGTGACCCTAATCAATTAAATGCATCTCATGAATTGCTAAATGAATACATGAAAAACCGCCAGGTTGCTGCTAGGCACGCTTACGAAGAAGCATTACAATCTGGACAGGTTCGTACCCTACTAAATACTTTTCAACAGCAGCCGCTCATGTTTATACTTTATTGTTTGGGATTAGTCGTTATTGTGGGTTTAAGCACCTTGCCATTTTTAAGCATGATGTAAACTTATTCATATTTTTTCTTATTGAATGGGTCATGAGCTTCAATCTCTACCCTGTTTAGGATTGGAGAGGATTTATTTCCATTTTTAGGAGAGCATTTGATACAAGTGCAATTAGGCTTGTGGCCATTAGGCTTTCGCTTTTCTGGTTTAGAGTCGTCAATTAACCCCAAACCAGAAACCTCTAGTTCTTGACTGTCCTTATCTGCCATATTTGTTAGCGTAGGTATTTCTGTTTCTTCCCAAGAAATGCCCTTAATTGATTGGTTGATTTCAATCAATGCTTTTGTTTCTTTAATTCGTCTTTGGATCATTATTTCTGAGCTAAGAATTTTTTTTTGTTTAGAAGGCTTATCCTTTGTAGTCATCCTGACCTCTTATAAAGTTATTCCGTTAAAATCCATATCCAAGTTAATAGATTTATACCATGTTGTCATTATTTTTTTGGCTCGTGTTTATATATTTTATGCACTACCTTAATCAACCTAAGTGATTATCATTAGATACTTTATTTAGAAATAGCTGCGCTTGGCATTAATAGTCTAATTATTTTCATCTGTTTTATTGTATTATTTTAATTATGAAATTATCCCATAGCTCTTCACTAGAAGTACTGATCATTGATGACCATCCGCTATATTTAGATGGTTTAGAAATGATGCTTGCTCAGTCACTTGACAATATTATTGTACACAAAGCCTCTACATTCGAGGCTGCGAAAGCAAAGTTATCCAGCAATATTAGTCTAGATCTAATATTGCTTGATATTAATCTTAACGGAGAGAATGGTTTTGATTTATGCTTATTAGACGAATTTAAAAATGAGCCTATTGCTATCCTATCCGCTATAGATAGCTCAGCCAGTATACTGCAGGCGAAAAAATTAGGATTACTTGGGTTTCTAAATAAAGGCAATGACAGCGACATATTAATTGAAAATATAACTCGTTTGTTGAATGGCGAAAGTATATTCCCTAGTTATTCATTGGCTCCTTCTAAACTCACACCAAGGCAATTTGAAGTGCTTCAGCTATTGGCAGAAGGTCATCCCAACAAAATAATTTGTAAGCAGATGAAGTTAACTGAGGCTACTGTTAAAACACATTTAAGAGCCTTATTTAATATTCTTCAAGTAAATACTAGGACAGAGTGCGTTAACGTTGCCCGTAAGCAGCATCTTATATGATTTTTAATAAAGCGGATTTCAGTCTGGATGGACTTATTGGTTTCTGAATGAATTTACATTGATTAAGAATATCTATATTTGTTATTTTTTGTGATGATATTAAAATACTTTGGATTGACTGTCTATAACATTCTTGGATAATTGTTTCACCACAACCATCGTTTAAATTCCAGTCGCATATTACACAGTGCAGCTCTTTATTAATTAAGCTAATGCCGTGCTGTACTCCATTTGCACTAATCACTTGATAATTCCAGGCAACAAGCATTGAAGAAATATTGTTAATTATTTTTTGGTCATCATCAATTATTAATATTACACTTTTTTTAGGACTTTCAATTTTTTTATCTAGTGAATGTTGCTTGTCTATAGGCAGATATATAGAAAATATAGTTTTGTTAGGTAAGCTTTCAAAGCTAAGCTTATGATCTAGCTTTTTACAAAATTCATAGACTATAGATAGGCCTAATCCTAATCCGTCAATAGAATCGTCGCCTTTAGTAAACTCAGAATACATACCTTTTTGTATTTCTTTTGATATTCCTTTACCGTTATCAATGATACTAAGTTTAATATCTTCGCCTATTATTTCACTTTTTATACTAATAACATCGCAATCACTATGTCTTATAGCGTTTTCTATTAGATTATTTATTACACGACTAATGATAGTGAAGTCACTAATAAAATTCAAAGCTTCTATACTTTTTTTTGCACGTATTTCGAGATTGATACCCTTATTATTCAAACGTTCAGAAAACCCATCCGTTAATTGAATGATTAATTTATTTAAATCTATTGTTTTATGAATAGGGTTCACTAAATCAAAGTTTATTTTAGACATATCTAACATTTGAATGAACATTGAGTTTAAAGTTTCTATGCCATTATTAAGTTTTGATATTTTATTGTTGTGAGGTTGCTGAGACATGAGTGTTTTGCAAATTAATGAAATACCTTGTAAAGGCTGGCGTATATCGTGGCTGGCAGCTGCAAGGTAATTATTTTTTTTGTTAATAGAATTTAGCGTATTATTATGATGTATCTCTAACGCCCGTTTTCTAAGGAAATTTTCTCTTTGGGTATATTCATTTACATAAGCGCCAATAGCCGCTGAAATTAATACGATAGACAAAAATAAAACGTTATTTAAATAATCAGTGAAGCTAAAATAATATAATGGCTCTGTTATCGCATAGATTAAGACCATAGCTATGTTTAATAATAGCGCTGTATAAAACGGCAATGCCATAATGAAAAATCCATACATCATGGTAATCATCAGCCCTTCGTAAGGTAAATTAATACCTTGGATATGGGTGTACCAAATAATGTAGATAATACTAAGACTTATCAATAAGTGCGTTGAGCTATATATCCATAGGTAATACTTAGGTGGTTTTAAATACAACCATAATGTAGTGATAAAAATAACGGGTATAACGAACACAATTCTAATTGCGGACGTATGAGCTGCAATATGGGATTGTAGAAATATCCAATCAAAAATACAGAAAACAATAATAAAAATGAGAGCCGAAAGTCCCACAGGAATGACACGATTTAAGATTCTCTCACGAACTACTTGTTTAAATTCTGATTCTAAAGCTTGAGGGAATAATAGCCAAGGAAATCCCTTGGCTATTGTTTGATTGATTGTAGTAAGAATATCCATAGCTTAGTTTGCCTGTGATAGCAGTTAGGCTCAAGTAAAGGAAATATTAATGGCGGGTTTCGGCCATCCCCCACGCTTTTACCATGCTATATTCTTCATCTGTGAAATAGCTTTTAGCAAGACTCAAAATTTCTATTTTCTGAGATTCTGGAGTTAAATTCTGAGCATATATATCTTTTACGGCTTCATTATACTGATTATATGATTGCTTTAAATTTAGTTGATTCTGATAGTCGTTAACTATTTCTTCTGCTTGCTCACTGCCAAAGTTTTGGTAGGCAAATTCACGCATGACATCAATAGTAGGTTGCTCTGCTATTTGGTTATTATAAGCTTGCATTGTTGCAATCTCTTGCTCTTGATATTGTATTATATCAGCCATTTTTTGTGGTAATTGTTGCCTGGCATTCTCTTTTATTATTTGGCGTTCTTCATCGCTTAGCTCACCATTTAAATCGGTTCTCATATTTGTAATTGTGTATTGCGCATAGGACTCATCTTCGAAAAACATAGCATTTGCTATGTGTTCACCTAGGTGGGTTCTACGTATGTCATAAAGAGTTTGTAATCCCTGTTGTAATTTTTCAAAGCGATATTGCGCATCAATTTCAGAACGTTGAGCATCCACTTCTTGGGCTAATGCATCAAATGCAAATTCCTTATATGCTAAATAATCAGTAAGAATAGTCATAGCTTGCTTTGCGGCTAATTTAGGCAGTTGCTGATGAATATGCAATCTCATCCTTTGCAAGGCTTGCTCAGGTGTTACTTGCCCTACGCTACTTAGGAAATAATCAATAAAAGATTTCAACTCGCCATCAATAACTAAATTTCCAGTGTCATCGACTCTTATTAATCCTGCTATTTCTGTATCAATACTGTCCAAGGAATAGGGGGTATCAAGCTCAGAAAAATCCAGTGCTAAGGTATTTACCTTTTCGACTAATTGTTTTGAATTTCTTAATGGATTTTGAGGTTTAGGAAGTTCATTTGACGTGTATACATTTGATTCATTACTAAATATATAACCTAATGACAGCAGTACTAGTAAGCCTATGGCAAAAATTATTTTCATGGTATTACACCTACATATTTTTATTATTTTAAAACACGTCCTTGTGTTTATTATATATTAAGATCCTTTATATATTACAGTCCTTTATTCTTCAAACGGTTTGCATGTTTAGTATAAAGAGATAAAGGTTCTGTCCAACCATGAATTCCGAATACTTGATTGATAGCGTCAATATGATTCATATGGTAGCTATCGTTTATAACTCTACCTAAATAAGTAGCGCAAACACCCACCAGACCATCACTCTTTTCATTACCAAAAACTTGCGAAGTTAAGAATAAAAAGCCATCTGAAATATCAAGGATATTAGTAGTTGGGTCATCACCTGTCCAAGAAAATAATTTAATGTTTTTACCATTAACATTATGATTTTCTGAACTCTTAGCACAATAACTAGACGTATTGATGCCCCAAGGCGTGAAGCTATTAATGTCATTGGTAGCTGGTGTAGTAAGCGTTTCAAGAGCGTCAATAGAGTTTTGAGTCAGGTTCTGACCATTAGACGATATAGCATCCACTATATTACCCAATGCATTGGCTACTGCACCAATGGTTGTTTCTACTACCGAATCTTCTGGAATAACACCGCGTAAAAAATCAGCTACTTTTGATCCTTTATTCACACCATTAATAGATGTAATTGATGCAATATAATTCTTTGTATTTCCATAATTAAGCAAAATTCTAGAAGTAGGAGAGCCTTGAGAATGAGCAAAGATATTTACTTTTCCTGAGCCATATTTCTGTGCACAACTTTTAACCTGTGGCGCTAACTGTGCCGCACGGTCAAAACTAGATGCAAAGCTGCTGACGGCTGAAACACAAACTTTTGCCCCGTCTTTTTGTAAGCTGTAAGGTACTCGATAGAAGTAATCCACTATGTTGCCTAGGCTATCAAAGCCAGACACACCATGAACTAATAAGATTGGATGTTTTGTTTTAGTGTATCCCCACCAAGCTAAGCTTGAATTTGAGAATAGTACTAACAGAAGGGCACTAAGCCCAAAGGTAATTGCACGCATATTGTATTCCACTTGTTATTTTTATATGTGAAGTTTGCTTTTCAATATTTGAAAACCAACAACACATAATAGAAGAATTAACATGTCTATACATCGCCCATTTGGTTTGGGTTAGATGCGACATAAAGTGGAGTCTTAGGCATAAAAAAGAGAAGTTTAACTTCCCTTTTTTATATTCAGTTGCATGCAGTTAAATTCAGAGGCAGAGCTAATCGGTCTTAGGCATATCGTAAACCGTTAAACCTGATAGATCCTTTTGTGTTGGGAACACTTTTGCAGCCACTATATAAGTCACAACAAACATAATTACATTACCTACAAACCCAGTGTAATAGAGGTCAAAAGGCACGGTTATAACCTCAGGCAGCATTCCATTTTTGCTCAGTAGTGTCCAAGCGGTAAATATCATCGTACTCACTAAGCCCCACCATACAGCACGGGCATCACCTTGTTTAGTAAAGAAGCCAATCAGGTATAAACCTAACAAGCCACCTCCTAAAATACTGGTCAGTACTGTGGCTGTATCTTGTAACGTTTTAGTTTCTGCATTGGCCAAGTAAATTGCTCCCGAAATCATCAGTAAAGAAGTAACCGAAGCAATGAGCCAGGCCGCTTTTAAATAGTGACGATCTTCTTTACCTGGTTGTAAATGGCGGCGATAAATGTCTACAACAGACACTGTGGATATGGCGTTAATAGAGCTGTCTAAAGAAGACATGGCGGCGGCCAGAGCCGACGCTATGACCAAACCTGCAATGCCAGCTGGTAAATGGTGGCTAATAAAATAAGGAAGAATGCCCTCTGCTGCGCGTGTACCATTAAGCATTTCGGCTGCTGGTACAGCAGGAAACTGCTGAAAGAAAACAAATAGGGCCGTACCCAAGAACATATAAAAGCCCCAAATAGGTAACGAGCTAGCAACTGCGATAAACATCGCTTTACGGGCTTCTGAAGTGGACTTAGCCGCACAGTAACGCTGCACTGTGTTTTGGTTTGAAGAATATTCTGTTAACCAAGCTATTAAGCCAATAAATAACATCATACTAATGGTTTTTTCATCAAAGCTAATGCCCCAATCAACACTTTGCAAAGTCCCGTTCTCTAATACACTAAAGCTTAATTTATTAAATTCGTCGGCCACACTGAAAATTTGGGCTAAGCCACCCGGCAAGGCATCAATAATGACCCATAGACACAATAGCCCTCCAAGTAACAAAACAATGGTCTGCATTACATCGGTCCAAATTACAGCATCAATACCACCAATAATGGTGTAGGTAGCAACGATCACACCGCCTAAAATAATCGCCCAAGTTGAGCCCAAACCCGTTAACTCTTGGATAAGTAAAGACAGTAGGAATAAGATCATACTGACACGTACTATTTGGGCAATAATAAAGGCAATAGCACCGTATACTCGCACCGAAGGGCCAAAGCGATCTTCTAAATATTCGTATGCAGAGGTGACTTTACCGCGACGAAAAAATGGTAAAAAGAAGTAAGCAGCAAACAAAATACCAATGGGCAGCATTAGATTAGGAACAAACCGCAACCAAGACGTTTTGAATGCATCACCAGGGTAAGCCAAAAACGTAATAGAACTGATGGACGTTCCCACTAAAGAGAGGCCAATTACCCAGCCACTAAAGCTGCGGCCACCCACAAAGTACTCTTCTGTGCTGGTATTTTTGCGAGAAAAGTAAAATCCCACACCCGTAATGATCAATAAATAGCCAACTAATGCAGCAATGTCTAGCGCGTGTAAATTCACTTGGAAGCCTATATTTCTTTATTATTGTAATGGTTTGGATTGTAGCAAAACACTTTCTGAAATACCTGCGTTGTTAACATTAATAATAAATAGTAGGTATCAAAATACACTTAGATTAAACTAATCTTAATGATAATCACTTGCATATGGGATTTAATATCATTAATATCCTAAAAAAATAAAAACATAATTAAAATAGCCTGATGAATTATATATAAAAGACACCCTACGGGATAAATATGGAAGTTAAACTCAAAGTGTTGGCTATTGTAATAGCCGCCTATTCATCACAATTATTGGCCGATTCAGCAACAACAAAAATTGACTCAATATCTGAAAACCAAGCCAATAAAAACGACGGTATCACCTTAGATAAGCAGGTGGTGACGGGCTTAGAGCAGAAAGGGTTTTCAGCGCGTGAAAATACCACAGCAACCAAGCTCGACTTGTCCCTTCGCCATACTCCACAAAGCGTTTCAATTATAAACAGTCAAATGCTATCGGCTTTTCAATTAGATGACATTAATCAAGCGTTGGCTTTAACCCCTGGCATTCAGGTAGATAAACCAGAAACAGATCGTATTTATTATTCATCGCGGGGATTCGACATTACCCAGTTCCAGATAGATGGAATGGGAATGGCAGTAAGCAATAATAATGTCTATGGCGACATTGATACAGCTATGTTTGAACGAATTGAAGTGTTACGTGGTGCCAACGGTTTAACCGCAGGTGCTGGCAATCCATCTGCAACCATTAACTTTATTCGCAAGCGCCCAACACAAG
>JBLHVV010000092.1:0-12547 GCA_047628755.1 Crocinitomicaceae bacterium
ATATAAAACTGGGTGGTAATTTAGAGCGTGAACTAGAAAATATTAATAACCCAAATGATGAAAAAATTGAAAAAGTCACTTCTGAATGGCAAGTTCGCCATACAGCTGTTGTAGACGCGGGAGGCCTTCACATTATTGGTACCGAACGTCATGAAAGCAGGCGTATCGATAACCAGTTGCGTGGCCGTGCAGGTCGACAGGGAGACCCAGGTTCATCTCGATTCTTCTTATCGTTAGAAGATAACCTAATGCGTATTTTTGCCAGCGATAGAACTCGCCGCATGATGGAAGCGTTAGGAATGAAAGATGGCGAAGCCATTGAACACCGCATGGTTTCAAACGCGATTGAAAAAGCACAGCGTAAAGTTGAAGGCCGTAACTTTGATATGCGTAAGCAATTACTTGAATACGATAACGTGGCAAGTGATCAGCGTCGTGTAATCTATCAACAACGTAACGAATTACTAGAAGCTAAGTCTATAGAAGATAGAATTACATCAATACGTGAAGATGTGATCAGCGAAACCATTAGCGGATATATACCTCCACAAAGCATGGTCGAGCAATGGGACGTTGAAGGATTAGAAGGTGCGCTTAAAACTGATTTTGCGGCTGAGATCCCAGTAAGTGAGTGGCTAGAGGAAGACAAGTCACTTTATGAAGAAACATTAAGAGAACGTATTAGTGCAACACTCTCTAAAGCTTATGCGGATAAAGGCATGCAAGTTGGTGAAGAGACCATGCGAGAATTTGAAAAGCGCATAATGCTTCAAATTATTGATCACCAGTGGAAAGATCATTTGGCAACAATGGATCATTTGCGTCAAGGTATCCATTTACGTGGTTATGCACAAAAGAACCCTAAGCAAGAATATAAGCGAGAGTCATTTGATTTGTTCAAGCAATTACTTGAAGAAATTAAACATGAAACCATTAAGTATATGTCCCATGTTCAGTTTGTTCGCGATGATGACGTGCAGCGAATGGAGCAGAAAGCGCGTGAAGAAGCAGAATCACAGAAAATGCAGTTTAAGCATGACAGCGCCCCAGCTTTAGAAGCTCAGGGACAAGAAAAGCCCGCTGCTGATCCAGAACTGCATGCAAAACCATTTGTGCGCGATGGCAAAAAAGTAGGTCGAAATGACCCATGCCCTTGCGGCTCAGGTAAAAAATTCAAACAGTGCCATGGTAAACTAGGTTAATACTAGACCAGCGGTGCAACTAACTAAGTTAATATAAAACCGTAATGAATCCAGTGTTTATTACGGTTTTCTTTTGAGAGAAATCATGCCTGTTAATCTACCTTTAGTTACTCAATTTAACCCTATCAAAGGTTTGAAAATCGGCACTAGCAGTGCGGGTATTAAGCAAACAGAGCGACCAGATATTGTAGTTTTTGAATTGATTGACGGCGCCACAACGGCAGGTATTTTTACCTTAAATGCATTTTGTGCTGCCCCAGTACAAATTTGTAAAAAACATCTTGCTTCAAGTCAGCAAATTAAATTCCTAGTAATTAATACTGGCAATGCAAACGCGGGTACAGGTGAAGCAGGCTATCAAGATGCCTTGATTATTTGTGACGCTATAGCAAAAGAAAACGAAGTCCCTGTAGACAGCGTGCTACCTTTTTCTACAGGTGTGATTGGTGAGCGATTACCAATGGAAAAAATTCTAAATGCGCTGCCAATAGCCTGCAAAGAAACTATTGCAGACAACTGGTATTTAGCAAGTCAGGGAATTATGACAACTGATACCCAGCCTAAAGGTTATTCAACAAGTTTTGAGTATCAAGGTAAAAAAGTTTCTATATCAGGAGCTTCTAAAGGCGCAGGTATGATCATGCCTAATATGGCTACTATGCTAGGTTTTATAGCAACCGACTTATCAATTGCGCAGCCAGTACTGACTAAACTGTGTACCGAGCTGGGTAATAAATCCTTTAACCGCATAACAATTGATGGTGATACCTCTACCAATGATTCGTGCATTTTAATGGCGACAGGCACAGTTAACTTACCCACCATAGAAACTGCGTCGGGTGAATTGTACGAGTTAATAAAAACACAATTAGAAAAAGCATTTATCTATCTTGCTCAAGCAATCGTTCGTGATGGAGAAGGCGCTACTAAGTTTGTTTCGATCGATGTATCAGGCTGTGAAAGCTCCAAAGAAGCCTTACGTGTTGCTTATACAGTTGCTCATAGTCCGCTGGTAAAAACGGCCCTGTTTGCATCTGACGCGAACTGGGGTCGGATTCTAGCGGCAGTGGGGCGTTCTGGTGTAGAGAATATGGATTTGTCTAAAATTCAAATTTTCTTAGACGATGTATGCATAGTAGAAAACGGTGCAAGAGCAGATTCATACACTGAACAAGCTGGTTCAGCAGTCATGGCGCAAGACGAACTGAGCATTAAAATTAAAATGGGCCGCGGTGAAGTCAAAGAGACCATTTGGACCACCGACCTTTCCCATGAGTATGTATCGATCAATGCTGATTATCGTTCTTAAGAAAAGGTCAGCGTAATGAAAAAAATTGAAGTTGTGGCCGCGGCTATATTTTCACCTTGCGGAACAGAATTATTTATTGCCAGACGTCTGAAAAATGCCCACCAAGGGGGGCTTTGGGAATTTCCGGGTGGCAAGCGAGAATCAAATGAAACGTCTGAACAGGCACTTTACAGAGAGCTTAACGAAGAACTTGGAATAGCCATTACGTCATTCAAACCATTAATCAAACTAACCCACGACTATGGCGATAAATTTATTGAATTGGACGTTTACACAGTAAATTCATTCGATGGAAAAGCTCATGGGGCTGAAGGACAACAAACCCAGTGGATCAAATTAACTGAGATAAATAATTTTAGCTTTCCTGAGGCCAATAAAGCCATTATTGAAAAGTTATTAGAAGCTTAGTGTAAAAAATCAGAATCTATATCTTTTAATTGCTCGCTCATTAATTCTTCGTCGGCACTCTTCCCTGGAATGGCATGCTCTTCTGCTGCCCATTGACCTAAATCAATTAGCTTGCAGCGTTCAGAGCAAAAAGGGCGGTCTGGCGCTTGCTTGCCCCATTCAACATCATTATTACAGGTTGGGCATTTAACTTTCATGGTTAGATCATCTTCAGGTAGGCTTGATGAAGTTTTAAAATTTCTTCATGTAGATGGTTTAAATTATACTGATTTTCAATCACGTCATCTGCTTTTTTAAGACGTTCATCACGGGATATTTGTGCTTCAATTATCGCCTGAACTTGCTCTGGGTCATTATTATCGCGCTGACAAGTTCTTTTAATTTGAACTTCTACAGGCACATCAATAACCAGTGTTCGTGTTACTAAATGATATTGCCCAGACTCTATTAAAAGCGGTGAGGCTAAAATAACATAAGGACTTTTAGCACTTTTTAAACCATTTATAATTTCATTGCGTATTAATGGATGGGTTAAAGTTTCTAGCCACTTTCTTTGCTCAGGGAATTCAAATATCACTTTGCGTAATGCAGCGCGATCAAGCTCACCGTTTGGTAATAAAATATTATTACCAAATTGTTGGGCTATTTGTTGTAATGCAGACTGACCTTTCTCAACGATAGTCCGTGCAGCGACGTCTGCATCGACTACTTCGATTCCTAGTTTGGTAAACTCATGGGTAGCAGCAGATTTACCACTGCCAATGCCGCCGGTTACACCAATAATTAACATCTAACTTTAGCCACGTTAATTAATTCCCATAAATTTAAAATATGTCTGGGTGAGCTCATCACCCCATAATGCGGCAATAAAGCCAGCGGCAGCTAAATAAGGTCCAAATGGAATAGGAATATTTTTATCACGGCCTAGAATCAAAATTAAAGAAATTCCAACTATGGCTCCGACAGCACTGGATAATATAATAACAACAGGCAGCGCTTGCCAGCCAAGTAAAGCACCAATAGCGGCTAATAGTTTAAAATCACCGTACCCCATACCTTCTTTGCCAGTTAGCAATTTAAATATCCAATACACAGACCATAAAGATAGATATCCAAACACAGCGCCATAAACAGCGTCATTTAATGTAGTAAAGGCACCAAACGTATTTGCAATTAATCCAATCCAAATTAATGGTAGGGTGAGGCTATCTGGTAATAAGTATTCATCTAAGTCTATTAAAGTAAGCGCCACTAAAAAGTAAGTGAAAACCAACATAGCGGCAGTCTGGGTAGTGGCACCAAAACTGTAAGCAACCAACAATCCTAATAAAGCCGTCACCAATTCCACGACCGGATAGCGAACGCTAATATCCGTTTTACAGTTTGCGCATTTTCCTTTTAACCAAAGGTAGCTGATAATTGGAACGTTTTGCCAAGGTTTGATTTTACTTTTACAGTTAGGGCAGGCCGATGCAGGCATATTTAAATTGAAAATAGCTTGCTCTGGCGCTTGTTGTTCGGTCACATCATAATAGTCTGCCTCTACATCACGACGCATCATAATGGGTAGGCGGTAGGCCACTACATTCAAGAAACTGCCAACTAACAGACTTAGAACGAAAACACAGACCATAAACGCTGTTGGGTTTTGTAAGATAGGATCAAACATAGGTATATTAACTACTTAAAGTATTAATTTAAAAATAAAAAGCAATTACTTAGGCTGCTAATTTTAGCAGCCTAAGTAATCAGGTCTACATTGCGTCGCCCATGGCAAATATAGGTAAGTACATAGCGATCAACATACCACCCACGACTACACCTAAAAATGCCATCACTAGCGGTTCAATCATAGAGGTTAGCCCATCAACCAAGTTATCAACCTCTTCTTCATAAAAACTGGCGACCTTATCTAGCATAGCGTCTAGCGCCCCCGACTCTTCACCAATGGCGACCATCTGCACCACCATATTGGGGAAAACACCAGTAGCTTTTATAGATGCATTCATTTGAATACCCGTTGATACATCGTCACGAATTTTTAAAATTGCATCCCGGTAGACAACATTGCCTGCTGCTTCAGCCACGCTATCTAAGGCATCAACTAAGGGGACACCGGCCGCAAAAGTAGTGGACAGTACACGGCCAAAACGAGCTACAGCGCCCTTTTGAAGAATTTGGCCCACAATAGGTAACTTCAATTTTAACTTGTCCATTTCTTCTTGTAATTTTTTACTGCCTTTAATAGCCTGTTTAAGGCCATATATACCACCAATAATTGAGCCAAATAAATATATATAATTTGCTTGTAACCAGTTAGACATAATAACTACAATTTGAGTAGGCAAGGGTAATGTACCACCAACACTTTCAAACATAGATTCAAATGTGGGCACGACTTTTACCAATAAAATAGTTGTCACTATGCTGGCAATAATAAGTATGGTGATAGGGTACTTTAATGCTTTTGAAATTTTTTGCTTTAGCGCTTCCGATTTTTCTTTGTAAATGGCTACTCGATCAAGCATTTCTTCAAGTGCACCAGACTGCTCTCCAGATTCAATTAACGCACACGTTAGGTTGTCAAACTGGTCAGGGTATTTTTTTAAACACGAAGCAAAATCGTTACCAGCGGCCACATCATCCTTCACCCCTAAAACCACTTTGGCCATACTTGGATTATCTAAGCCGTCAGCCACAATTTCAAGACCTTGCATCAATGGCACCCCAGCCTTAGACATAGTGGCAAGCTGGCGTAAAAATATAGTTATGTCCAGTGTGGTAATCTTTTTACCCTTAGGGCCACCACCTATACCAAAAAGCCCTTCCGCCTTACGCTTAACCTTCTTTGGAATAATTCCCTGTTTTCTTAATTGGGCTTTAATAATGGCTGAGTTTTCACCTAGCATCTCGCCATTAATTTTGCCACCGCGTTTGTCCAACCCTTCCCACTGGAAGCTAATGGTTTTAACTTTTGCCATTGTTTATCTCCTAGTGTCCGCCGGATGTAACACGGTTTGCTTCATCGAGGCTAGTGACCCCTTGGGCAACTTTTTTCAATGCTGATTTCCTAAGATCATCGAACCCAGCTCGCTTAGACGCATCTGCTATTTCAATGGCATTGCCGTTATCCATTATAATGCGTGATATTTCATCGTTTAACTTCATTACTTCGTAAATACCTACTCGACCTTTATAACCGTTACTGCAAGCTTCGCAGCCAACGGCTTTATTAATGGTAGCATTTTCAAGCATTTCTTTGGTAAAGCCTTCTTCGAGTAAAACATTTTCTGGTATATCAGCCGGTACTTTACAGCTACTGCATAAACGGCGTCCAAGACGCTGGGCGATAATTAAGCTAACCGATGTGGCGAGGTTAAAGGCTGGTACACCCATATTGGCCAAACGTGTGAGAGTTTCTGGAGCACTATTGGTATGCAGGGTAGACAATACGAGGTGACCGGTTTGAGCGGCTTTTATCGCAATGCTAGCCGTGTCTAAGTCACGTATTTCCCCTACCATTACAATATCTGGATCCTGACGTAAAAAAGCCTTTAGTGCCTCACCAAAATCCAACCCTACTTTTGCATTTACGTTTACCTGATTAATGCCTTCAAGGTTAATTTCCACAGGGTCTTCAGCGGTAGAAATATTTGTTCCTTCTACGTTTAGAATGTTCAGTCCTGTATACAAAGATACCGTTTTACCAGACCCCGTAGGACCTGTAACTAATATCATGCCTTGGGGTTTGGCAAGTGCATCCATATAAAGTTGTTTTTGTTCTGGCTCGTAACCTAGGTGTTCGATACCCATTTGTGCGCTGGATGAATCTAAAATACGCAGTACCAGTTTTTCACCCCATAAAGTGGGTAGAGAATTTACACGAAAATCGATAGATTTAGATTTAGAGATCTTCATCTTTATGCGCCCATCTTGTGGGACTCGGCGCTCAGATATATCCATTTGTGACATTACTTTTAATCGTGCGGCTATTTTAGTCGCTAAATTAATCGGTGGAGAAGACACCTCGTGTAAAATACCATCGGTACGATAGCGCACACGGTAGCGTTTTTCGTAGGGCTCAAAATGCAAATCAGACGATCCCATTTTTATGGCATCTAACAGCATCTTATTAACGAAGCGAACAATAGGCGCTTCGTCCCCTGTGGCATCGTTGTTTTCTTCTATCTTTTTAGGTTCGTCTTCTTCTAGGTCTAGGTCACCGCCAAGGTCATCAAACGCATCATTGCCAGCGTTCAACTTTTCTAAAATAACATTGAGCTTGTCGTATTCAACAACAGTGGCCTCTACCGTCATACCAGTAGCAAATCTAACATCGTCTAACGCAGATATGTTTGACGGATCGGCCTGAGCAACATGCAGTCTATTGCCTCGCTTAAAGATGGGTAATAACTTGTGCTTTTCAAGTAATTCAGGGGATATTAGCTCGGTTTGAAAATGCTCAGAATCCATAGCGGCTAAGTCTAGCAATGGCAGGCCAAATTCGTCGGAGACTAATAAGGCCACATCTTTTGATTTACAAACCCCAGACAACAGGCTTTGCATAATAAAAGAATGGTTCTCTTTACCAGCTTCTAAGGTTAAATCTTTGACTTGCTGTTCGTTAAGTAAACTACGCTCTACAAACTGGCGGGCAATCCCACTAATATTCGGCATGCTACAAATATTCTTTTTTTAATTTTATCTAATAATACCCAATTTCTTCCAATTAAACAGTGTTCTAAGTGGTATTTTTAGTTAAACAACATGTCAGTTAGCTTCCATAGGTATCGTCCATCCATATACTTAGTGTTCATGTAAAAAAAAACCCGCCTAGGCGAGTTTTTATTTACTTAAACAGTCTTAATTATAACTGAGGGAGGAACTGAACGTCGTAGCCTGTACCTGCACTAGCTGCCCAAGTGATTTCACCTGTTGCTGAGATTGTAGGAGTAAGTAAATAAGACAAACCTGCTATCTGGGCATTACCACCGGCCGTAACTGCTGCGAATGTAACAGTTATAATACCGGTATCGGCAACAAATATTCCAGCAATACCATCAGCAGGCGTAACAACAGAAGTTGCAGCAAGTCCATTCGCTAAACCATAAGCAGTCATCGATAGGCGTTGAGCACTAGTTGTAGGTAGAGCGCCTACGATAGATGTAAATTCTGTTACAGATAGCTGTGCTTGACGAGCAGCGCCAAGAGCCTTGGTAGCTTCTGCACGAGTGATGTAGTTACGATATTCTGGGATAGCAACTGATGCTAAAATACCGATGATCGCTACAACAATCATTAGTTCGATTAGGGTAAAACCTTTTTGGCTTTTCATTTTGTTGATTTTGCTCAAAGTAGTCATGAGTAGTCCGCTCCACTTAATTTTAGTAATGGCTTCTAGTGAGCCTATTTAAATCGCAGTTTGCTTAAAACAGCACCTGTCTGTATTTAGTATTGCAGAACCTGTGCCAATTGTTCAAGTACAGTATATTATTAATATTTATATTGAATAAAGCGTCAATAAGACAAAAAACCAATTTAAAATGACGACCAGTTCACAAAAAATTAATTCATTATCATTAGTAATAAGCAGGGAAGTTAGAACCGAATGTGGTAACTGTGTGACAAAAATTGTCACTTGTTGTCGCTATTCATCGTATTTAGATAAATAACGCTTAAACTTGCAGCATTAACAATAGTAACCAATCAAACCATGCGCATGGACAAATCCACGGCTGTTATATCCTTGGTAAGCGCACCAATGGAGATGAAGTCTACGCCCGTTTCAGCAATTTTGAGTAAAGACTCATCTGTAATACCGCCACTGGCCTCAAGCTGGGCTATGCCCTTAGCTAGGCCAACCGCCTTCTTAGTGTCGGCAACGCTGAAGTTATCCAGCATAATTATGTCTGCACCGGCATTAAGAGCCTGCTTAAGTTCGTCAAAGCTTTCCACTTCTACTTCTACTGGCTTGCCTGGGGCAATTTGGTGAGCCTTAGAAATGGCTTGTTGAATACTGCCGCAGGCATTTATGTGGTTCTCTTTAATCAGAAACGCATCAAACAATCCAATTCTATGGTTGTGACAGCCCCCTTGTGTTACTGCGTACTTAAGTGCCGTGCGCAATCCGGGAATTGTTTTACGGGTATCCAACAGTTTAACTTGGGTATGTTTTACTTTTTCGCTGTACTTATGGCACTTGGTAGCCACTGCCGACAGGGTCTGTAAAAAGTTCAATGCGCTACGTTCCCCAGTTAATAGGCTCCGAGAAGACCCTTTAAGTTCAAACAATATGTCATTAGCTCTTACTTGCTGGCCGTCTTTTACATGCCAAATAATCTCAACCGAACTGTCTAACTGAAAAAACACTTGGTCTACCCATGCGCAGCCAGCAATAACTGAGTTATCTCGGGTAATAATGCGCGCATGGCTCTGACTGTCTTTAGGGATGAGCTGGGCGGTTATATCGCCATGCAATAGATCTGGCCCAATGTCTTCAGCAAGGGCAGTTTGAACACTTTTTTTTATGTGAGATTGGATATGATCAAGCGTTAAATTCATGGGGGTAGCAGCTGCAGCGATTACGGTAAATTCAGATATTTAATTTTATACTGTATGCAAGGGTATTGCACTTAACCTCCACTATAATAGTTGGGAGAATAATAATTATAGGGGGAGAAATCATCGGATTTGTAATCATTTGATTTGTTTGGTTGAAATATTAACGTATTTCATCAATGCTCTATACTTTAAATAAGATTGTTAAGCGTTATTTATGTTTTCAGTAGATGCCCATAAATTGTTAGGGGCCAGATGGTGCCCGTCTCCTAATTTTAATAATCGACCAGATCAAGGGATTGATGCCTTGGTGGTACATAATATTAGTCTGCCGCCTAACCAGTTTGGTGGAAATAACATAGAGTCTTTTTTTTGCAATGAACTTGATTGTTCCACTCATCCTTATTTTGAACAGATAAATGGTTTAAAGGTTAGTGCTCACTTGTTAATTAAGCGAGATGGTCAGGTAGTGCAGTTTGTTGCATTTAACCAGCGTGCTTGGCATGCAGGCACTAGTCAGCTTGATGGTAAAGACAATTGTAATGATTACTCTATTGGTATCGAGCTTGAAGGAACTGATGATATCGACTACGAAGACATCCAATATACGGTATTAATAGAAGTCACTCGTGTTTTACAGCGAAGCTATCCGGCAATCAGCGCGAAAAGAGTGGTGGGACATAATGAAATAGCCCCAGGTAGAAAGACAGATCCAGGGCCTGCGTTTAACTGGCAATATTACAGGGAAAGAATTCAAGTATTATGAAATTTATCGTTTTATTATTTACTATTTTGCTGCAAAAGAAAATTAAGAAACAGGGCTATAGAAGAAGGCGTAATTGGTTTTCTAAAATGGCCATACCTATAAAATCTATGATGGGGGGAGGTGCAAGCGAAGACTCCAGCGCTGATATTTATTCCCACAAGGGCGTTGGATATGAGGTGTTGGCATTTTTGTTGTTGGTGTTGCTGCCTGGTTTAGTGGTTGGCCTAACGATTGATAACCTTCAGGGTTTATCGGGTACCTTGGTGGCTTTATTGCTGTCGGTTGCTTTACTTTTGTATATATTAGGGCGCGATGACTTTAGCCAAAAATTTGATGAATATAAAGAGTGCTGGTTAAAAGAGGATTATCAAGGGGCCTTTGAGTGTGCCGATGGTTTTTTAGATATGGAAGATCAGGTTATGCCATCCCCTTGCGAGCTTCATCATACCGTTTCTAAAGCGGTAGTTTACGCTTGGTTTTTACGTTTTTTTGTTTTTGTATTTTGGTATCTAGCCTTAGGTATTGGCGGAGCATTGGCCAGCTTATTATGCTACTGGTTTTATCGTGAGTTTAAATTTGAATGGGCTAAAAATGTGATCGGCGCAATAGAATGGCCACCATCTAGGCTACTGGCTTTAACTTCAGCGTTAGCGGGTAAATTTACCAGTAGTTTTCCTGTGGCTTTAAAGTCTTTAATTGATTTTCAAACACCGCCTAATGAAGTTCTATTTCAAGTAATATTTCCAAATATGATTGAAGAGCAAGAATTTGATTGCAGTGTTGCCGGTGACGTACTTCAAGAGACTAATCAGGTGATGTTTCGCAGCGCAGTGATATGGCTAGTTTTAGTTGCGCTGTTGACTACATTTACTGGTTTTTAACCAGTTTTTTAACGTTAAGCTTTGGCTGAGCATATAATTATTTGTTTAGCCAAGCGGCTCCTCTTACACCGCTGGAATCACCAAAGGTATTTTTTAATAGCTTGGTGTTCACCGTGTCACTAAAGATATATTTGTGCCACAGGGATGTTACATCCTCATACAGACTGTCTATATTAGAAACACCACCACCCAATATTATTACCTCTGGGTCCATAATATTAATAACTGTTGACAGGCTTCTAGCCAAGCGGTCGGTGTATAAGTGATAACTTTTTTTGGCCAATTCATTGCGAGAGGTTTGTTGCATTATTTCTGGACAGCTTAAATCTAAATTAAATTGTAATTGAGTTTGTGTGCTAAACCCTGGTCCAGATAAATAGGTTTCAATGCATCCTTGCTTGCCGCAATAACAGCGCTGCTGAGGTTCGTCTAAAGCTGACGGCCAAGGCAAAGGATTGTGTCCCCATTCGCCACTGATGGCATTGGGGCCAATATGCAGTTTATTATTTATGACCCAGCCACCACCAACACCAGTGCCTAAAATAACCCCGAATACGCTT
This sequence comes from Crocinitomicaceae bacterium, assembly GCA_047628755.1. Taxonomy (GTDB): domain Bacteria; phylum Pseudomonadota; class Gammaproteobacteria; order Pseudomonadales; family Oceanobacteraceae; genus Bermanella. The sequence continues at coordinate 11,685 of JBLHVV010000092.1, forward strand.
TTATAGTGTTTTCCTGCTCCATCAACGGCTTCACTTAAAGCAAAGCAATTAGCGTCATTTTCAATCTTAATTGTACGTTTTAGCAAAGATGACAAGTCGTTAACGAAATCTTTTCCTATTAGACAAACCGTATTAGCGTTTTTAACCAATCCTGTTTGTTGGCTAAGCGCGCCAGGAATACCTATGCCTAAAGGAAGGTTAGTTAAGTTTAATTGGGCTTCGCAATCATCAACCAGCTCCTTAATACAGTTTAAAATATTAGTGTATTGAGGGTTGTAGTCTTCGCTAGTGTGAATAATATTGATGGCAGGTTGAGGTGTGACGATTCTAGCTTGATAGAGTTGTGAGCCGAATTCATCAAGTGCTACTATTTCTATTTTTGTGCCACCTAGGTCAATACCTAGGTAAGTTTTAGAATGCATCATTGCTTCGTCGATTATGAGAAAGCGATACAGTTCGCTTTCTAACTATTTTTATTTTTTTGCTGTAATTGCAGTCGTTCGTCGTAACTTCTAAACATCGCATAGGCTTCTTCGTCGGCTTCGATCAGCTTAAAGCCTGTGCCAAACAATGTGCTGTTAATTTGCTCGCTCCAAACACTTTTGACTTGTATATGCCCAGTGCGCTTACGGCCTATATTATTGGGTAAATCCACCATTGTAAATCGATAGGTAGTATTGGCGTTAAGTGGTTGGTATGACGAAATCATAATACCAGTTTCGGAATAATCCACTAACCCACCCAAAAACTTGGCGTCAGTTTGATTAAAAATAGATACATTAGTATGCACTGACTTTCTTGCAAACTGGCGGTGATCCTTCATAGGCTTACCTAGCTACTGAAACATATTACCTTTAATATTA
>JBLHVV010000093.1:0-12330 GCA_047628755.1 Crocinitomicaceae bacterium
TTTTATTTTATTTTATTTTCGGACTAAAATTTTATAATTTTTCAAGATAATAGCTTTAAGGCACAAATGTATATTTCTAATACTTTTGTCGTATTAATGGTTTGTGTACTCTGGGTATTGATTAATTCTATTAGTAAAGTGTAAATATATCTTAACCAAAGTAAACCATTGTCTGTTTAGAGACTACTATTAATTTTAATTTTTACTGTGAGAGTAGTAGCGAGAGGTATTTCTGTATTATTGAGTCTCAATGTAGGAGGATGATCTAGGGAGGCTCAACAATAATAAAATCAAAACTGTTTTAATACCGCTAGAAATTCATCTCCATATTTATCTAACTTCTTCTGCCCCACACCACTTATATTGCTAAAGCTATGCAAGGATGTTGGCTTATTATCTAGCATATCTTTAAGAGTGGCATCATGAAAAATCATAAATGGTGGAATACCCTGTTCAGTAGCCAAGTCTTTACGACAGGCGCGTAATGCTTCCCATAAATCTATATCTTCATCATTAATATTAATGGACCTAGACTTTTTACTACCAACCATACTGCTTTTAGTTTGCATTATATCAACACGCAACATTAGTGATTCTTCACCACGTAAAATTGCGCGGCTGGTTTCACTTAAAAATAATTGTCCGTAATCAAAATTTACATTTAAAAACCCACGTGCTACTAACTGACGAAACACTGAACGCCACTGTCCATCACTTAGGTCTTGTCCTATTCCGAAAGTACTTACATTGTGGTGATTAAATTGATTTATTTTATCTGTCATTTTGCCACGTAATACATTAATTAAATGCACGACGCCAAATCGTTGGTCAGTACGATATACGCAACTTAAAGCTTTTCGAGCCGCATCTGTTCCATCCCAAGTTTGCACCGGGATTAAGCAGTTATCACAATTACCACAAGGCTCAGGCTGGGTATCTCCAAAATATCCCACTAAGGTTTGACGACGGCATGTGGTTAGCTCAGCCAAACCCAGCATGCCATTTAATTTTTGTTGCTCAATGCGTTTGAAGTTTTCATTGGCTTCACTGCCCGCCATCATTTGCTTTAACTTTATAACGTCTTCAAGCCCATAGGCCATCCATGCATTAGCAGGTTGTCCATCGCGGCCGGCACGGCCTGTTTCTTGGTAATACGCTTCAATGCTTTTAGGCAAATCTAGATGCGCCACAAATCGAACATCGGGCTTGTCTATGCCCATACCAAATGCAATTGTGGCCACCATAACAATGCCATCTTCCCTTAAAAAACGCTCCTGATTATGCTGTCGAACCGATTTATCTAGGCCAGCATGATAAGGCAGTGCATTCACCCCTTGCTCACTTAACCACTTGGCAGTGGCCTCTACTTTTTTACGAGACAAGCAATACACCACGCCCGCATGACCTGGGTGTTCGCTTTGCAAGAATGTTAATAGCTGCTGTTTAGGGTTATTTTTTTGAGTAATGCGGTACTGAATATTGGGTCGATCAAATCCTGAAACAAATACTTTTCCTTGCTCTAAACCTAGGCGCAGAATAATTTCTTCACGGGTTTTAGCATCAGCGGTGGCAGTTAAAGCAATTCTGGGTACTTGAGGGAAATACTGTTGTAACAAACTTAACTGTAAATAATCACTTCTAAAGTCATGCCCCCATTGACTCACGCAATGCGCTTCATCTATGGCAAATAAAGAAAGTGAACACTGGCCCAACCAATCAATAGTACGCTGCAAGGTTAGCCTTTCAGGCGCAATATAAATCATATCAAGCTCGCCCCTTAAGGCTTGCTGCTCTACTTGAGAGTTATGTTGGCTGCCCATAGCAGAGTTCATACAAGCTGCACGCACCCCAGCCTGAGTAAGCGCACTCACTTGGTCTTGCATTAAGGCAATTAATGGCGAAATAACAATGCCCAAACCTGGCCGCACTAATGCCGGTATTTGATAGCAAAGTGACTTGCCGCCACCTGTTGGCATCAGTACAAATACGTCTTCGCCGCGCAATACCGCTTCAATTACTTGATCTTGAGGAGGGCGAAATTCATTGTAGCCAAATACCGAACTTAAAATTTTGTAGGCCGATTGCATCATGTAACTGGACTCTCTTATATAAAGGCCGTTCAAATTGAGAGGTCAAACTATCACGGGTGTATAATTTATAAAGGGGAAAGCCAAAAGAAGGTAAAATTACTATAAACAAGAACCACTTTTTTGGTTATAATTACGTCAATTCTAAGCTCCACCTCATTTTCAGTAAATTTAAGATAGTTAGTACGGGTAAATGCATGGCTTTTTTTGATCTAGAAACTCCAGAAAACAACAAAACAGACAACCTAGTATGGCTGGGGCACCTCAGCCCAGACAGCGATACTATTGGTTCGGCTATTGGCGCGGCTGAGTTATTTGGCGGCGAGCCACGTCGCGCAGGGGAATTAAACAAAGAAACCGCGTTTGTGGTGGATTATTGCGGTGTTGAAGTGCCTAAAATGTTCTCTAAAGTTGAAGGTCAAAAAGTAGGCATTGTTGATTTCAACCAAAAAACACAGCTGCACAAAGACGTAGATAACAACGATATTGTTGCCATTATCGATCATCACGCCATTCAAGATCAGCCGATTACATTCAATACAGCTATGTCTATTGATATTCGCCCTTGGGGCAGCGCAGCGACTATCTTAGCCGATCGCTTCGAGAAAATGGGTAAGCAAATGACCCCTACTACGGCTTGTGTGCTGTTAGCTGGTATTCTTTCTGATACGTTGATTTTTGAATCACCAACAACCTGCTCTCAAGACAAGCCTTACGCTGAAAAGCTGGCTAAAATTGCTGGCATCGAAGATCTATATGCGTTTGGTAAAGCGATGATGGAAGCTAAGTCAGATCTGGCTGATGTGTCTACTTACGATGTATTAAAAAGTGACTTTAAACACTATGAAATCAACGGTAAAAAATTAGGGTACGGTGTTGCTGAAACACTATTGCCAGAGCAGCTGCTTGCACGTAAAGCGGATCTACTGGTTGAGATGGAAGGCGAAAAAGCCAAACAAGGTTTGGATTTTATCTTCTTCGCCATTGTTGATACTAAAACTAAAAACTCTCACCTGATTATATATTCAGACGCTGAAGCAGAACTTGCTGCAACGGCTTATGGTGAAAAAATTGAAGATAAATTGATGTATTTGCCAGGTATGATGTCTCGTAAAATTCAACTAATGCCAGTTGTGCAAAGCGCTCTCTCTGCTTAAGTAGTTTTTTTGAGGGAGACTTTAATTAAACACGGGCAGTAAGTAAAAAGGTGAGCCTCTTGGCTCATCCTTAATAGGTTTAGTTCTTTACAAACCCAAATTCTTTAATGCTATACCATTAACTATTTCAAGTAATAAGTTAATATTATTTTCATCAAAAAAAATAAGAATGACCTTTCTTAAGTCTAACTAAACGCTGATCTTTCACAAAAAATATTTTTATATTATTTCTACCCTTAAAATAGTTAGAGATCAAAAGAGGCCGTTAATACAATTTATTCACGCTCCTCCTGCCAACGTCGATACTGCGATGGACTCATACCCACTCTTTTTTGAAATAAACGCCGGAATACAGCTTCATCTGAATAACCAAATTCCATGGCAATCACATTGATCTGTTGGTTGCTGGTATGCAATAACGTTTTTGCCATATCCATTCGCACACGATCCATAAACGCTTTTGGCGCTTCGCCAGTGAGATGCTTTAAGCGCCGGTGCAACGTGCGCTCAGATACCGCCAAATAAGAGGCCAATTGCACTGTGGTTAATGGATGACTTAGGTCCTGACGAATTCTGTGCTCGGCTGCAATCACAAAGGGGTCTACTGACATTACATGCCCCTGAGGAATGTACTTATCTTGAGTGCTGGGCACACTGTCTACAACGGCAAAGTCCGCTGCGCGATTAGCGGCATCGTTTCCAGCTAGAATACGAATCATACGTAAACTAATGTCCACCCAAGACAATGGACCACCTGACGTAATAATGTTCCCGTCTTGCACCAATGCACTTCCCCAAGCGGCATTGGCCTTTGGAAAGCGCTGGCTGAGTTCATAATGCAACCACCAAGTACTGGTACAACGGCGATTATTAAGCAAACCAGCCTCGCCTAAAACAAATGCACCACTGCACGAACCACCCAATAATGCGCCCTGATCATATTGACGTTTTAACCAATGCTGACTGTCTCTATGAGTTATCTGATCTGGCGGTAAGCCATTGGCACAGGGCACAAAGCCGGGAATTAAAACTCCATCGCAGCAATCAATATCTGTTAAAGCGCAATCAGGCTTAAACGTTCGCCCATGGCCGTCGGCAATGTCTTTTCCGTCAGGACTGGCAATTAGCACCTTGGGGTGCCATGTTTTCATTCCCCCTGTTCCATGAACCGCTGCTTTATCAGAACCCGAGTGCTGCTGGCTAAGGTTAGCCAGTGCGAACATGTCTGCGATTCCTAGCAATGCTGATGGCAATGCCTGATTGAAAGCCATGATGACCAGTGTCTGAGAACTCATATGATCTTCCTAGTAAAACAGTCTTCTGGCGAATTATGCACTGTGAATGTCTAGTTCGCCACTCCCATAGTTAAGCATAAACCCCTTATAGTATGTTTCTTTAAAGCAATCTTTAAATAGACAATAAAACCAGTGGAGAATCACAATGACTCAATCTAACCCTCAATCTAAGATGGCAATCCTTGCGAACGTTGAAGCAAAGCCGGAGCATGCAGCTGATGTGGAAGCTTTATTAACAGGTGCCATTGCACTTGCCAATCAAGAAGCTGGCACCACAACATGGTATGCATTTAAATTAACTGACACTCGTTTTGGTATATTCGATACGTTTGCTAATGAGGAAGGACGCCAAGCCCATTTAGCTGGAGACATCGCCAAGGCTTTATTAGGCAAGGCTGATGAGTGGTTGTCGCAAGCACCGGATATTTTAATGGCAGAAGTACTGGGCGCCAAAGTAGCCAGCCGTTAATACATCTCTTAAATATAAAAATCCAATAAAAAGAAGCTGGGACAATCCTACCAGCTTCTTTTTATTGCCTTTTACTGATCTCAGACTCAGGTCAAAATAACTGTTTACATTACAAACAATTACATATAGGATCAGAGTGTTAATTATTCCTATCTAGTTTATTTAACTTATTATCCTTGTGATAATTTGTGCTTACCTTTCTCCATTACTGTTAGACAGCACTAAAGAATCAGAGCTAACTTATTGTAAATATTTTTCGATGCATTCGAAATTTCATGTTGTTATTTTTTAAAAATCTTGAACAAACAATAATCCAGCTCTTACTTAGTCATGCGCTTAGCGCACAATAAAAGAGTTTTCATTATGCCTTACACATACAAAGGTAAAAGTTATTCAATTAAATCGCCGGTAATATCTATTTCAGTCAACAAACTAAGAATTGTTGTGAAAGATCAGTCGGGATCACAGTTATTTGAATTTACTGATAGAAAAGAGTCTAAAGATTTTTTAAGCTTGCTTTGCCAAGCATAAATTAATTTTTTGATCAGTCAAAACCACTTCTGCATTAATATGCACAAGTGGTTTTTTTTTGGAACGTCTAAATCTGCATCTATAATATAGCCAAGTTGTTGTAGAAGCCTTTAAATAACTTAAAGGTTTCTACATGGGCAATCGCCACACTGGAATAAACTACAACGTCTTCATATACTCCACTAGGTTCCATTTTTGCTTGGCACTCAATCCAGTGCCATAGATATGACCACGATTAGAGTTTCCCCTCATAATCCCCCCCTTACCATTAAGCACTTTAAATTCTGACAAACCCTGCTGGGTCACAAAACCCACGTTTACTGGATCAAATTCGCGGTCCCCTACCCAAAAGCTGTCTAAACGTTGCTCTGGTTTCTGCAACAACTGCCATAAACTAGACACCGAACCATTATGTAAATAAGGCGCAGTAGCCCAAATACCATTTAAGGGTCTGGCCTTATAAACAAGACCGACTAGGTCTGAATGTTGCTTGGCTATTTTAGTTTTATTACTGGACCCATTGTCACCTACTTTTTGCTTATAAATATTTTTACGCTTATTAATATTACCAGATATGTAGTCCTCTAACGTTTTTTCATCGGCGGTTTCAGTAGATTTATCTTGTCTAGATTTACCTGGAATCAGACCCGCTTGAAGGGCTATCAATGGATTTTTTAATACGATGCCCACCACCCCATTCACCGAAATACTAATGGCTGGAGACGTTGCAGAAAATTCTTTACCGATAATAATTTCAGCTTTAGTGCCTTCAAGCTGTAACGTTTTAGCCATATGAAATTCAGCATTCCAAGCCGTGGCAGTATCGGTACCGACACTTAATACAGGAGTTTTAACCGCATTATAATCTTCACCTTCGTCAGCACGTGAAATTACCTGATGACACGCTGCACATTCTTGCGAATATAATATAGCCCCTACAGCGGCTTTCTCAGCATTTATGGCAGGTAAATATTCTTGAGGCCAAGCGGGTGAACGTAAGGTTTTAACCCAAGATTCCAATTTACCCAAGCCAATCATGTCTACCGTAGAAGAGTATCGATTTTTAATACCAAAGATACGTTCATACCAATACGCCTCTCGTATTACTAGGCTACCAAATACCCCAACCACCTCACCAATGTTTCTTACCAAAGGACCTATTACAGGTGTATTGGGGGCCGATGCATTCCACTGCACTACATCGGATTGATGTGTGCCCCACAAAAATGGATATGACACTGGCGCGGTAGGAGAATTCCCATTGTTTAAATCGTTGAGTGCAAAAGCACTGCCCGCATTTTGAATATTACCAAAAGCATCTAAACGACCAAAGCTGGTAAAGTCACTCGGATAATCTGCAGGTAACTTATTCACATCGCGACGCTGGGCCGCTTTAATAGTCACCTGAAGTAATTGACTGCGCAAAGCTTGTGCATTGGTCTGGTTATATTTGCCTGCCAACACATTTTTAGCAAAACGCACAAACTTAGCATCATCTTGATTCGTGGTATTTAGCGCATCGACTAGCTTGTTAAAAAACAAGACAAAATTGGCCAGGGTAGGCGCTCCTTCAATGAGTATTTTTTTACCTTTATAATTAAGCTGGTTTGTATGGCAAGCTGCACATGTAAGCCCTACCCATGCCTCTCCTTGCTTTTTATTTTCATTGAGTGCAAAACCAATGGGGAGACCAGAAGGATTGAGCGCTGACGACTCTATAGGTAAATAACGCAACGACTCCATATGCCTCGCACTGCGGAAAAGTTCAGTATTGTCGGCTTGCTCTAGCCAGGTAAACCAGCTGTAAGGAATAATCTGTGACCCTTGGCTGGTGAACCAAAAATTTTTTCGAGTATCGTTACTCCATGCTTGTTTTAATTCTAGTCGTTGGGGGATGTCACCCACCGCCGCTACTTGCTTAATATCGCTTAGCTGACTGTGATTAGATTTATTAGAGTATAAAGAGCTGCACCCAATGAGTACCGCCACTAGGGTGATTGCTGAGGTTATCCAAACGATTTTTTTCATGCTTGCCTCCTTAATTATTTTTATCGTGTACCTTTAGATATAAACGAGAAAACTAACTGAATTATTTTTAGGCTTTAAACACTAGAACCCATAAAGCATAAACAAAAAAAGCATAAAAGAATCATACAAGATGCAAACATAACTACATTACGATAGAAACCATAACTAGGTATTAGACGGTATTCTTCGCAAGCCATTACTTGAAAAAATTGAACTCATGAACTCATAATTGATAAAACAGAAATATGAGCATAGGCCATTTGGCCAACTGCAGATTTCAGGTACACTGAATGGCATATAATTAAGTCATCATTCATGTTGAGAGCCACGCTACTTGTCCAACCTAGAAGAGCACAACTCAGATTCGCCTAGTTCTGAGCCAATTGAACTATTAAGCCTAATGCTAATGGATAAGCCATTGCGCCTAACCACTGACAGTAACTCGGTACAAACCCTTTACTGGGGCGAGCAATTGGTTAGCCGTGCCGAATTAGCAGGGATACGCATAAATGAAATTGCCCACCGCTTTGAGTTACCAGCACCCGTTCCATTACAGCCCGCTGCGCCCTTGTCTATTAGCCTAAACTTGCAAGCTCAAGACAACAGCCTTGCTTATCAACTTTGGGTAGAGCAACGCCAGCAAGAAAGTGGTCAATGCCCAATGCCCAACGACGGACACTTAGTAAAACCCAAAAAAAGCACCAATCTACTGGGCATAGCAGCACTGGCGTTTAAACTATTAAAAAGCGCAAAGGTGGTTAAAGCTGTATTAGCGGGTGCTTCTGTTGCGGGCTATGCGTGGTTATTTACCCTGGAGTTTGCACTGGTGCTGATTGCCTGTTTAGTGGCCCACGAATATGGCCACGTTAAAGCCATGCAGTATTTTGGCATAAAGACCAAAGGCATTTATTTAATTCCGTTTGTGGGTGGCTTAGCGGTATCAGACGACAAAATTAATACTCGCTGGCAAGATGTGGTGATATCCATTATGGGCCCGATGTTTGGGTTAATTATGTCGCTGGCTTGCTGGCTTTTATATGCCATCACCGACCTTGAGTTATTTGCTGGTGCCGCCGTACTTGGCTCACTGCTAAATCTATTTAATCTATTGCCTATTTTGCCATTAGATGGCGGGCATATATTAAAAAGTATCAGTTTTTCCATGCGTTCATGGGTAGGCCTTAGTGCGTGTATGGCAGGTATTGGGTTGGGATTATTGGTGTCCTACACCTTTGGATTGACCTTACTGGTGTTCTTTTTAATTGTGGGAGCACTGGAAATTATTTTTGAATGGCGTCAACGACACACTTCGAATCTAATACCACTGGATGCCTATGGGCAAATATTTTCAGCCGTTTGTTATTTTTTAGTGAGTGCAGGACATGTGTTGGTAATATTAAGTTTTGCAGATTCCGAAAGTCCAATTCTTAGTTTACCCATGAAGATTTTGGGGAGTTAACTTAAGCTTTTTTAAATTTGCCCCATTAAATTCGCTGCTTACGATAAGTGGACGGTGTCATGCCGGTCCACGTTTTGAATCGTCGCTGAAAGGCTCTAATTTCGGTAAAGCCGAGCTTTTGGGCGATCTGCGTTACCGTTAATTCCTGATCGGCCAAGTACTCAATGGCCAGCTGTACCCGCAACCCATCTAACAGTTCCTGCCAGCCGATGCCTGCGCTCTGTAGTCTGCGGTCCAGTGTTCTGGTGGATATTCCTAAGCGCCCGGCCACCACATCTCGTCTAGGTGCGCCGGATAACATGAGCTCCCGAGCATGCCACTTAATACTTTCCACAGAAGAAGCTCTTTCGTTGAGCTCTTCAAGCTGTTGTTGCGCAAGTTGCTTGGCCAGCCTTAGGTTTTCTTCCCCGTGTCCATAAATTGGCATCTCATGGATGTCCCTACTGATGTCCAATCGAGTATGCCCTGCATTCCAGCAAACAGGGCAACCAACAATGGACTCAAGATGGCGGCGGGCCGCTTCTGAACAAGGAGCATGTTCTAGCCAAATTTGATCGGGCGACAATTCTGGTTTAGCGCTTATCAGCCGGAGTAGGCAACAATACAGGGTTACCACAAACTCGGCCATGTTCCGTCGTACCACCGGGTTTTTGTGGGTAATGGTCACCGATAACTTCACTGTTGACCCTGCCACCAAGTAGTCAATGCCGCCACAGTTGCCACATGCTAAGCCTTGATACCGTGACATGTTTTCAAGTGCTTCGCCAAGGGTGGCAGAGCTGAAGGCCAGCGAAATCAGTACCCCATAAAGTGGTGGCATCAACTGTTGACCAATTTCGGCACCAAAACTGTCGCTTTTACTGGCAAGAATTAACCTCAGTAGTGTCATTTCATACTGAGCTTCTGGCACGCGAGCCGTAGGCAGTAAGTGCTCATCATTCAAGCCTGCTTGCCCAAGCGCTTCTTCCGCGGCAATGCCTAACGCCTTGGCCCCATAAACGAATTGAGATAGCGCGATGCCTGTGACGTAGAAATCGTTATCTTTCATGGGTTAAGTGACTTTTCTCAAGGTTCACACAAGTTTCGCATCATCGCTCAAACAACTCAACCGGTCTCCCGATGGTGAATATGGCAACATTTGCCGCTTTGCTGTCTTCCCTAACCGCTGAATTCAAACCGTTTAGTTGGCAACATAAATGCCATGGTGTGAAACATTTAGTTTTGACTGTTAAGAGGTTGATTATGAGTTTAAGCATTGGCTTGAGTATGAGTTTTATATCGTTCTGGTGTGTCGCATTATTTTCTAATGCCCATGTGATGGTGGACCTGTTACTTGTTAATGCCGTAATACAGGTTACGCTCTTTATTGTGGTTGCCTGCATTCCGTTCTTGCGCACAGGGCGAATGTCGTATGTTGATATTGCTTGGCCTTTTGGCGTGGCTCTTATTGGCATTTTAATCATTTTGATGGCGGATGGCGACATTGTCCGCAAGCTGGTAGTTGCTGGCGTGTATCTATTTATTGGTTTGCGCATGGGCATTGGTGCGTTAGTAATGGCAAAAACCACTGGTGTAATTTTTAAGAGTGAATTTCCACGCTATCAATATCGTCGCATGATAATAGATAAGTCTGGAACAGAAAATATTAAATTTCATATGCTGGTAGAAATTATGGTGCAGGCCTTCGCCAATATTTCAGTGCTCGCGTTGCCTGGTTTTATAATTGCTAGCAATAACAGTCATTCAATTTCGCCTTTAGAAATTATTGGTATTTGCATTTGGGGCACGGCTTACATTTTTGAATCCATTGCCGATGGACAGAAAATGCTGTTCATTTCCAGAAATAAGCAGGGTGTCTGTAATACCGGTTTGTGGCGCTATAGTCGCCACCCTAATTACTTTGCCGAATGGATGGTTTGGACAGGTTTGGTGATTGCGGCCATACCATCTTGGTGGGCGTTAAGCGGCGCTGAATCAACACCCGTCTGGATCGCACTAGGGTTGGGGGCACTTAATGCGTCAATCATGATGTATATCACCTTGGTGTATTTAACAGGTGCAACCCCCGCCGAATATTATTCCGTTAGAAAACGAAGCGAGTACAAAGCTTATCAAGAAAAAACCAGCGTGTTTTTTCCTTGGTTTCCCAGCAAGAGACTATAAAGAAGAGGCGATAATGCCCAAATTTAGTCATCAGAAAAATAATTACAATAAACAGAGGATAATATGGGCAACATTACTTTTATAGAGCATAACGGCACCCACCATGCTGTTGAAATTGAAGATGGAAAATCTTTAATGCAAACCGCCATAGACAATGGCATACCCGGTATTGATGCCGATTGTGGCGGGGCTTGTGCCTGTGGAACCTGTCACGTAATAGTTGAGGATAGCTGGATAAATACCACTGGCAGAGCCACTGAAGGTGAAATTCAGATGCTGGATTTAACCCCAGAAAAAACCGATTTATCGCGTCTGTCTTGCCAAATATCCACCTCGGAGGCCATGGACGGAATGGTTGTCAAACTGCCCGAATTTCAAATGTAAATTCTTAAAAAAATTAATTAAAAAGGGATCCACATGAAATTTATATCTTCAGTGATTGAAAAAAGTGCATCAGTAATTCCTATACACTTGCAAATAAAAGGCGCTCACTTATTCCAAAAAGCAAAAAAAAGCATCCTGAAGGGCAAACCTGTACCGGCATTCCACGAGACCCCAATACCAGATGTAAACACCCTTGCCATAGAAGACATAGACGTCAGCAATCCTTTTCTATTTAGACAAAACCGCTGGCAGTCGTACTTTAAACGCCTGCGCGACGAATGCCCGGTCCACTACCAAAAGAACAGTCCATTCGGTCCATTTTGGTCGGTGACCCGCTATCAAGACATTATGTTTGTGGACAAGCATCATGATTTATTTTCAGCAGAGCCGATTATTTCTATTGGAGGTCAGCCTGAGGGGCTAGAAATTGAAACGTTCATCGCCATGGACCCACCTAAACACGATGTTCAAAGGCAGGCAGTGCAAGCGGTTGTGGCACCCAAAAATTTGCAGGAAATGGAAAGCCTTATTCGCGATCGTGCGGCCGATGTATTAGACAATATTCCCATTGGAGAGCCCTTTGACTGGGTAGAAAAAGTCTCGATTGAATTAACCTCAAGAATGCTCGCAACCCTGTTTGACTTCCCTTACCAAGATCGTCATAAACTGGCGTACTGGTCAGATGTGGCTGCCAGCAGTCCAGAGGCGACTGGTGGCACTGGTTCAATGGACGAAGCCTTTACGGTAGCGGCCGAAG
>JBLHVV010000094.1:0-12301 GCA_047628755.1 Crocinitomicaceae bacterium
TATAACTCTATAGAAGACTTCACCTGTGTTTTACAGTCTGTAACAATCAGCCTACAAAAAGAGACTTAAATCACACATATAATATAAGTATAATAATCCTAACTTAATATACGATCATAAGATGTATGGAAAAAACTATGAGCACCGAACTTGTAATACCTCCTAGGCCAGAGATACTTATGGAGATTCAAGCATTAATAAAATCTGAAAATCTAGAGCTTTCAATACTTTCAAATCTAATAAAAAAAGATGTGTCATTATTTTCCATTCTGATGTCAGCTGTGAATAGCCCGTGGCTAGGTTTATCGCAAAGAGTTGATAATGTTGAAACCGCTGTTAGTTTGTTAGGGCAATTAAAAATTGTAAACTTATTACAAGCGGTTATTGTTCGATCGTGCTTTAAAAGCTCTCCACTAAAAATAAGTTTCTGGGAAACAGCCACTGAAGTTGCAAGTATAAGTGACAATATTTCAGAACAATATGGTATTGAAAATGCTGAAGACGCCTTTACGACTGGCATGCTTCATAACATTGGTATAGCAGTGATGCAAAGTAACTTCAGTCAATTTAACAGCTTTATGGATACCTCATCTCACCATGCTATTGACCGACTTTGTGTAATGCAAAGACAAACTTTTAATACCGACCATTTTCTGCAAGGTGCCTTGTTAGCACAGTCATGGTATATGCCTACACGAGTCACACAAGCTATTCGCTATCAACCTATTGCACAAAGTATTTTAACAGGTCACAAAGATATTGGCCCTGAACCCTCTAAACTATTGGCTGTACTAACTCTGGCTAAAAACATTAGTAACAACTACCGTCATTATTGGAATATCCAAGAGGATAAATTTCAACTTAAATCTATGAATATCGCCTTGGACTATTTAAATATCAATAAAAATGAATTTAAAGAATACCAAGAAGATATAGTAGAAAATCTTGTCGCTGAAAATAAAACGACATAAATTATGTTTTTAGTAACTACTAAGTTTATTTTACTACTAAGTTTATTTTACTACTAAGATCCAGCTAAAACTCATCAGGTATAATATTTTTCATCGCTCAAATACTTCTTGGGCACCCATTAAATATTTTATTGGACACCCATAATAAGATGCGACTAAAGGAATCATATAGCATGATATTTTATTGAACACTCTGGGGTTTTCTCTTAGCATAAGTAATATCCATAGCTTCTGATTTTTTTCTATTTCAGTCAAATCTATTAGTCAAAATTAAAACTTATAAAATACACACTGATATTTATTCTGTTCTGCTGATTTATATGCGGTCCGAGCGCCTAATACTTCAAAACTTTGCTGTTCAGCCTGTTGTTAATAACTTGAAAACAACCCAATATAGTGCGTTAGCGAGCTAGCGTATAACATTTATAAATTAGGTTTTTAAATTTTAAATTGAGCAACCATCGCGCCAAAATAATAAGTCCTCAAGCAATGTAAGTATAGCTCTGGTGTGCAGCTTTGACTTGATAGTAAATTTGCATTCAGGGCTATTTTACTACCTGGTTCAGGGATATTTAACAGCTTAATACTTGAAATAGCCTCATTTTAACAATCCGCCGTTTATAGAATTAGATACCAATTTTATTAGTGTAAAAAACTCAGGTAGACATTTAATGATCTGCAAGGTAAAAGTGCTAAATTTACCAACCTTAATGACATAAGACTATTTTTTCTTCCGTATTGGCTAAGGTCATGAAATGGGACTATATTTAAAAAGTATCTGGGTCATAAACTGCATCCTCGTTATTGGCCTAACTCATATTTATTGTTTTTTTATATAAACTTACAAACAATAACAATCGGCTTACGAAAACTGACTTAAGTGACATTTATAATAATAAGTGTAGTTCCAACAACTTAATATACGATAAAAATGTATGGAAAAGACTATGAGCACCGAACTTGTAATACCACCCAGACCAGACATTCTTATAAAGATTCAAGCACTAATAAAATCTGGTGATTTAGAACTTTCAACATTGTCAAACATAATAAAAAAAGATGTGTCTTTATTCTCTATTCTAATGTCAGCGGTAAACAGTCCTTGGCTAGGTTTGTCGCAAAGAGTTGACAATGTCGAGACTGCTGTCAGCTTATTGGGACAGTTAAAAATTGTAAACTTATTACAAGCGGTTATTGTTCGATCATGCTTTAAAAGCTCACCGCTTCAAGTAAAATTTTGGGATACAGCCACTGAAGTTGCAAGTATAAGTGACAACCTAGCAGAACAATGTGGTATTTCAAACGCCGAAAATGCTTACACAACTGGCATGCTGCATAACATTGGTATAGCGGTTATGCACAGCAACTTCAGTGAATTTGACAGCTTTATGGATACCTCATCTCACCAATCTATTGATCGCCTTTGTGTAATGCAGAGACAAACCTTTGATACTGACCATTTTTTGCAAGGTGCTTTGTTAGCTCAGTCATGGTACATGCCTACACAGGTCACACAAGCAATTCGATACCAACCAATTGCACAAAGTATTTTAACTGGTCAAAAAGATATTGGTACTGAACCCTCTAATTTACTGGCTGTGTTAATTTTGGCTAAAAACATCAGCAACAGCTATCGCCATTACTGGAATATCCAAGAAGATAAATTTCAACTTAAATCAATGGAAGCCGCACTGGACTATTTAAATATTAAAAAAAATGAATTTAAAGAGCACAAAGAAGATATAATAGAAGATCTTATCGCTGAAAATAAAACCGAATAGTTTAGCTGATAATATCGCCTTAATTGATTTTATCAATAATATTCAGCCGAAACTCGCCTGGCGAAGTATTTGTCCAACGCTTAAATGCCTGCCGGAAGCTCCGGCTATCGCTGTATCCCAATTGATAAGCAATATTATCGATATTCAAATCTGTGCATTTTAATAACTGCTTTGCTTTTTCATAACGAACTGACTCCAATACTTGCTGATATCCCGTACCAGCTTCTTTTAACCTTCGTCTCAATGTTCTGCCACTCAGGTTAAATAGCTTCGCTAGTTCATCGAGACTCAGGTTAGCGTTATCAGCATTTTCCAACAGCTGCCGGACGGCTCCCACAAGCCCTCTATTGTTTTTTAATTTTTCATAAGTTTTTTGACAAAGAGCCATTAGTACTTCAATCACACTTTCATCAGCCGCTGGCAATGTTTGATAAAAGTCATCTTGTCTTATTGATATTTTGTTCTCATTTGCAGAAAACTCTACAGGACATTGAAAATACGCTTGGTATTTATTCTGTAAGTCAGCATCAATTTTGTAAGCCAGCGTAATACGCTCAAATGTAACCTGACTCATGGTGATTTGTTTAATCAAAGTAAGTATTGACATAAATGTACTTTCTACCTCAAACCGGCCTGTCTTTTCACCTGCGGGGGTTGGCACCATTAAAATATCAATGGTATGTGCCTGACTATTTGGCAGAAGAGTTATAAAACTTGCCCAGCTTACTAACGGGAAGTACTTTTGTAGATGATGTAGAGCAATTGCTAGGGTGTCGCTGCACAGCATTAAAGTCCCCAGTACGCCAAAAAAATTTAAACCCATTCTTTGTCCATGCTCTAAAGCTAGAAGCTCGTCTTGATTGTGCTCTGCTAGCGCAATATACAAGGCAAGTTCTTGCTCTAGACTGAAACGCAGTGCCGGGTTATCAAACATGCTCAATGTAATGCTGGTTCCTTGCAGAATAGACTCTGCATCTACACCTTGTGGCTCCATTAGCCTTAATAGCTGTTGAATTTCATAGCTTTGCCATACAGGACTGTGAATCTCAGTGCTCTTTGCGTTCAATTGGCTGCCCTCATGTGATTATTTTACACAGGGATCATATATGCTTATAACTTGTCCGTAAATATCCCCCTAAAGACCGATTAACTCCTCACATTTATCACACCGCTAAGTAATTCTATAATGACTGTGTAAGTCATACTGGATATGATTTTAATTTATCAGGCTTGCAACAAATGCGGTAAGTTAACAAGTGCTTTTTGATAGTAAAACTATTTTTCCGATTAACAGAAAAATTAGGAACACTCATGATGAATAAATACAATGCCATCATTATTGGTGCCGGGCATAACGGCCTAACTAATGCCGCCTACCTTGCTAAAGCAGGTCTGAAAGTTTTGGTGCTTGAAAAAAACAGTTATATAGGTGGCGCGGCTGTTAGTCGTGAAATCCATAAAGGCTGGATGTACAGTAATTGCTCGTATGTTTGTACCTTGTTACGCCAAAGCATTCATCGAGATTTAGACCTAAGTAAACATGGTCTTATGATTGTTCCTTACGAAGGTAATGTCATCTTTGGCGCCAATGGCGACTATGTGGCTGATTACCCTGAAGAAACGGTTACCTACCGTGAATTAAAACGCCATAGCCCAAGGGATGCGGCAGCCATGCATCGTTATGAATCTGACTTAATGCGCTATGCCAAATTAATCCGTTTCTTCTTATTACGGACCCCTGCCGACCCTACCTCGCTTAAACCTCGTGACATTAAAGAAATGATTTTCATGGGTAAGAAGTTTTTAGATTTAGGCGAAGAAGGTATTTACGAATTCATTCGATTTTTAACCATGAGCGCTGGTGACTTTTTAGACGAATATTTCGAAAACGATTTAGTCAAAGCAGGCTTGGCTACATCGAGTATTATCGGCACGGCATTGGGTGTCTACTCTCCAGGAACAGCTTATGTATTATTACACCATGTAATGGGTGACGTAGACGGAGCAGTGGGAGCTTGGGGATTGGCCAGAGGTGGTATGGGTTCAATTTCTACCGCTATTGCTGGTTCACTTAAAGAGTTTGGCGGCGAGATTCGTTGTGACGCAGAAGTTGACGAACTGCTGGTAAAAAATAATAAAACCTATGGCGTATTACTGGCCAATGGCGAAAAAATACTCAGTGACATCGTTGTCTCTAATCTAGATCCAAAACGAACCTTTACTAAAATTATTAATAAAAAACACATTAGTGCATCGTTATTGAAAAAAGCTGAAAACTTTAAAATTCGTGGCTCAAGTGGCAAGGTTAACATCGCATTGACGGGCCAACCGCATTTTCCATCACTGCCTGACCAAAGCTTATTGCAAAAAGGTAGCTTTGGTTTTGTCGACTCACTAGAAAATATGGAACGCGCCTATGACGCTTGGAAACACAATCGTTGGAGCGAAAACCCATTTATAGAAATGACCCAGAGTTCACAGTTTGACCCTACACTGGCCGCACCGGGACATTATTTTGTTTCTTGTTTTATTCAATACTGCCCAGCCGATATAGAAGGTGGTTGGACCGAAGAGAAACGTCTGGCTTTCGGCGAAACTGTCATCAATAGGATTTCTAAATACAGTCCTAATTTCCGCGAACTTATTGCCCACATGGAAATAAGAACCCCCCACGAAATTGAAGATGAAATTGGTTTAACCGAAGGCAATATTTTCCAAGGTGAATTAACCCTAGACCAACTTATGTTTAATCGTCCCTTCCCTGGCTATGCACAATACCGTGGTCCTATAAAAGGAATGTATATGTGTGGTTCGGGTACACATCCTGGCGGTGGCGTTTCAAGCGCGTGTGGTGCCAACAGCGCCCGTGAAATATTAATCGATTTAAATTTAAGTAAAGTAAATGGTAAATGTGTAGTTCCCGAGGAGTTTGATGATGCCTGATTCTAATATAACAAAGCAATACGATGTTATTGTTGTCGGCGGCGGTCATAACGGACTTATTTGCGCCCATCAGTTAGCTTTAAAAGGCAAAAAAGTCATTGTGCTAGAAGCCGAAGAATCCGTGGGTGGCTTTGCAAAAGCCTATGAATTCTCACCCGGTTTTTCTACCTCGGCTGTGCATACGTTGCCTCAGCTTTCGAAGAAGTTAATCAGCGATTTACAACTGGATAAATACGGGTTTTCAAGCCAGCAACCTATAGTATCCACTTTAGCTTTGGACCCATGTGGTGAGCATATTACTATATCGGCAGATTCGTTAACTGGGGTTGGCAGCAAAGACCAGCAAGCCTATAAAGAATTTCGTGAATTGCTAAATCAATTCAGCAAGGCGATTCGACCAACTTGGGGGAAAAAACCTCCTCGCATTGAAGACAGAGACTTAAGTGATGTAATGACTTTTGCACAATTTGGCTTAAATATTCGCTTACTTGGCAAAGAAAAAATGGCCGAATTCACACGTGTTCTGGCATTACCGACACAGGACTTAATGGATGAGTTTTTTGAAAATCCATTATTAAAAGCCGCCTTAAGTTGGGATTTTTTAGTAGGTAATAAGCTTGCACCGCGCAGTCCAAACAATGCAGTGCTTAATCAGCTACTGCGTAACAGTGGCGATCTTGCCGGTAAAAACACCTATAACACAGGTGCTATGCCAGTTGCTAAGGTAGGGTTATTTATTAATGCTCTGGTAAAGTCTTGCCAAGCACAAGGCGTTACAATTTCTTGCAACAGCCGTGTTGATTCTATTTTAGTCGCTGAACAGAAAGACCAAGGCAATCCATGTGTTAATGGCGTAAGACTTAACGATGGACAAAAAATTCATGCCCCCACGGTTATTTCAAATTTAGACGCTAAAACAAGCTTTAAAAAATTATTAGGGTTAAAACATTTGGATATTCAGTTCTCTCATAGAATTAACCGTATTAGAGACAAAAGTTTTGTCGCCACTATCAACCTAGCATTACGTTCTGCCCCAAACTTTACTGGTGTATTGGACCCAAAATCGCGGCTACTTATTGCACCTAGTATGAGCTGTATGGAATCAGCATTTGATTATGCTAAATATGGTGAACTGCCAAATAATCCTATCATGGAAGTGATGATCCCATCGTTGCATGACAATACTATAAGCCCCCCTGGGCATCATGTTTTGTCAGCCCAAGTTATGTATGTTCCATATGAGCTAAAACGTAACTGGGACCAAGCTAAACCAACATTATTAGAGTCCATATTAGCAACCCTTGAGACTTACGCCCCGGGTATTCGTAGTCAGATTATTGCCAGTGAATTACTCACTCCGAAAGATTTAGAATCTAGGTTTAATGTCAGTGGCGGCCATTGGCATCATGGTGAATTTTGTATAGACCAATGGTGGGTCAACCGTCCAACCTATGGCACTAATCGGTATTCAACACCCATGCAAGGGTTTTACTTGTGTGGTGCTGGTGCCCACCCTGGTGGTGGTATTATGGGTGCAGCCGGACAAAATGCTGCTAAAGAGGTATTAAAGCATGATCAATAATAATGAATTAAAATTGGCAAAAGACATTCAGCATGTGTCTCAAGAATTATTAAAGTCGCCATTTTATCCACGACAGGTCGTAATGAATACGGCGCAAGCATGGTCAAATTGGAATGGCTATGCCAGTGCAAATTATTTTAAAGATGCCTACCTTGAATATTTTTTAACCCGTAATACATGTGGAGTTTACGACGTAACGGCCATGTGCAAATACCGCTTTAAAGGTAAAGACGCCGAAGCCATGCTTAATCGAATGGTAACTCGTGATGTGACTAAACATGGCATAAATAAAGTTGCTTATAATGTTTGGTGCACAGACAAAGGTCGTATTGTTGATGACGGCACTATTTTTAGATTTGCAGCTGATGACTTTAGAGTCTATTGCGCTGAACCTAATCTAGATTGGTTTATGATGGCTGCGGAAGGCTTCGATGACTTAACTATAGTAGAAGAGTCTTGCCAAATTGCTGGCCTTGCACTTCAAGGACCCACTTCCTGCGCATTATTACGTGCTATTGGTTTAGGTGCGGTAGAAACTTTAAAACCCATGGAAATTGGTCACTACCCTTTCCCTACTATAAAGCCAGCAGGAGAAATTATGATTTCACGCACTGGGTTTACTGGTGATTTAGGTTATGAGTTATGGATTGAAAACGATTTAGCATTAATGCTCTGGGATAAACTTTTTGAAAAATCCCACCTTTATGGCTTGCGGCCTTTCGGTGAAGAATCCTTAAATATGGCGCGCATTGAAGCCGGTTTTATTTTACCTGAAGTGGACTTTCATGGTGCCCTTCATACAGTATTACATAGGCATGACCACAGCCCATATGAAATGGGTTTAGATTGGATGGTTAATTTAAAGAAGTCACATTTTAGTGGTAAAGCAGCACTGCTAAAAGAACAGAAGAATGGTCCATCATGTCGTTTATTAAAACTAGATATTGAAGGAGAAAAGCCAGCAGACAACGCTATATTGTACTCCGACGATAAAGGAAAACATCCTATTGGTTATGTGACATCAGCACTAAACTCACCTGCCACCAAAGCCAATATTGGCTATGGCTTAGTAGAAAATAAATATTTAGACGGTCCTATTTATGCCGAAATTTATTATCAAAAAGATTTACGTTGGTATCAAAAGTTTAGGTTATGCCACATTAAAACAAAACCTTTTTGGGCACCTGAAAGGGCTAAATTAACACCACCCGGTGATCATTAAGACTTAATAACAGAATAGAATTAAATATATATATAAAAAAATATTTTGTGATTTTACATATTAATAAGAAACAAGCAGACAACTGGTCGTTTAATGAAGATATTGAACGGTAGCAGCTTGTCTGGTGTGCGTTGATTTAAACCCTATTAAAGCAAAAATGTCTAAAGCTGCTGAAACCTCTAATCATACCTCGATAAAGATACGATCACAAAAAGCAAAATCCGCTCATTCAGCTAACCATCCCAGTCAACAGTATGAAGGTTTAATGACGTTTTCAGGCAACCCGAACAACAAAATTGAGAAGAAAATATGATTAATTAGAGAGGCAATGGCAATTGCGGGTTAGCCACAGGCGCTTCTATTAACTTCCCACCCAAACCAATCAACCGGATCGCCAGTTTGTCACGTATGCTGGCTTCATTTAATAATGCTAAATAGTTTTCGACTGTAGCTTTTTTTTGATGATTGGCTAATGTTGTTACATGAAAGTCTGAAAACTTAACTTTAACAAACGGGGCTAGTTTATCGAGGCTTAAGCCTACGCTTTCAACTCGAGTTAAAAACTTTGGCCAAATTTCATCTAATGCTAACGCTATGTCGGCCCCTTGATTGATGTCTTCAGAGAATGTGCGCTCTATACTGATAGATTTACGCTGGTAATGGGTAGATAAACTTCTGTGGTCAATTCCATTGGCGCGATCGTGTAGCATCTTGCCAGATTTCCCAAATTTTTTTATTAACCATTCTAACGGTAATTCTTTTATGTGCTTGCAGGTATGCAAACCAAGGTTGTTTAATTTTTCAGCACTTTTGGGTCCAACACCCGGGATTTTTCTTACATTTAATGCTTCTACAAAACTTTCAACATCTGATGGTAAAACCGCAAACTGGCCATTAGGCTTATGCCAATCACTGGCAATTTTAGCTAAAAACTTATTAGGAGCCATACCTACCGAGACAGTAATACCCACTTCCGTTTCAACTTGCCGACGGATTTGTTGTGCAATTAACGGAGCATTGCTAGCAGGAGGAAGCTCTAGAAAGGCTTCATCAATAGATACTTGTTCAAATTGCAGCCCGTATACTCTTAAAATATCCATGACTTGTTGCGAGGCTGTGCGATATTTCTCCATATTACCAGCTACAAGCTTTAAGTCTGGGCAGAGTTTTAATGCTTGAGCTGTTGCCATTGCCGAGCGCACACCAAATTCACGCGCCTGGTAATTGCATGTAGATATAACACCCCGACGATCAGTTGAGCCACCAATGGCTAGAGGAACATTTCGATATTGCGGCTGATCGCGCATTTCAACTGCTGCAAAAAAACAGTCGCAATCAACATGAAGAACCTGCCTACCCACTAAATAGCACCATCAATTGAACACATCAAATAACACTACAGAATAATACCTGTATTAATATACAGCTATTATCACTATCTAAGCTGAGATAGCAAGGTTCTAAAAGGGCCTAATGAGGACTAATACGTTTAAAAAAAGTGGGCTTAATACTCATCAATGAGATCTTCGTCTTCTTTTTCTAAACGAATAGTTACTCGGCGGTTTTGGTAACGGCCATTGAAGGTTTTATTACTGGCTACCGGATAACGCTCACCATGATAACGAGTAGTAAACATCTGAGGGTTTATACCTTTTTTAATCATATATTCATTCACGTTAATTGCGCGCTGTTCTGACAGGCGACGATTGTTGTAACGACGACCAAATCCGTCACTGTGCCCGTCAACATATATGGCTACAACATCTGGGTCAGCTTTTATATAAAGTATTATCAGGTCTAATTTCTTTTTAGACATAACATCTAAGCGGTCTCCTTTTTTAAACAATATCTTACTTTTTTCTACTTGACGAAAATTAACGGGCAATAAACCTGTGACACACCCAAGATAATCTTTATAAAAGCTATTGAAATTGGCAGCCGATAACGCTACACGGATAGGCTGGTCAGGACTGTATCGAGCTTTACGCGTAAAAGTTGGCTGTAAACCATTTATTAAAGCCAGCATCATTTGATTGGCTCTTTCAGGTTCGACGCTTAACGGCTTTTTAGTGTGCTTGACTTGTACTGAGCCGAGGTCTTCTGCAAATCGGCTTGGAGCCCAAATCGGCGGCTCTAAATGAAGGCCTGCTTGACCAGGGTTCATTAAGTTTTTTTTCACTTTTAAATGAAAAATTAAATCTTCGCCAGCTTCATGGTAAAACACAGCTTCACCATAGTTTGGAATAGGCTGTGCAAATACACATCCAAAAATAGAAGGTGTTAAGCGCCACTCTGTCTCTTCTACTTGTGCTTGAAACGTAAGCGCCATTAAGCTTTGAGTAAATGCACTCAACGCAAAGACAGTCATTACACGACCAAACACGCTCTGCATCATGCCCTTTATCAAACCAAGTTACCTTTTCTACACTGCTTTATAATGTTTATATTCCTATACATTTGCTATCGGCTGATTTATAAAAACCTTCAGTATAATTATAGCTTGTAAAATGAAACGTGAAGCCTTGCAGCAGTTAGGCTATAATCAGTTTTTTGTAGATATATTTAAGGTTCAACGTGGTCGAAAATCTTGAAAATGCCATGGCGTCACGGTTTCGTGGCTACCTTCCTGTGGTGGTTGATGTTGAAACAGCCGGGTTTAATGCTAAAACCGATGCATTATTAGAAGTAGCCATGGTTGTAATGGACATGGACGATCGTGGAATGCTGATCCCAGGACAGTCTATGTCAGCAAATATCGAACCTTTCGAAGGCTCAAACTTAGAGCAAAGTGCACTGGATTTCACTGGTATTAACCCCGATGACCCAGACCGCGGTGCTCAAAAAGAGCAACAGGCTCTTGCTGCCATGTTTAAGTCCGTTCGTAAAGCCATGAAAGCAAGAGGTTGTAAACGCGCAATTTTGGTAGGCCATAATGCCCATTTTGACCTAGGCTTTATTAACGCAGCTATTGAACGACACGACATGAAAGGCAGTCCTTTTCATCCATTTTCGTGCTTTGACACTGCCACATTGGCTGGTTTAGCTCTGGGCCACACAGTATTAGCAAGATCCTGTAAACTGGCTGAAATCGACTTTGATAATAAATCTGCTCACAGCGCACTTTACGACACTGAAAAAACGGCAGAGCTTTTTGCTTTAATAGTAAACCAATGGAACCGCATGGGTGGATGGGAATGGGCTGAGCGCAAACATATGAAGCAAGAGCATTATTCACAACAAGAAGAAGATTAATCCTACTATTAGCTTGCGTCTTCATTTCGTGCACATTCAGTTAAATTTATATCATTAATTTCTCACATCAGATTTTAATGATATTCTATTCTTATATTAACTTTCGCTAAACTACCCTTCCTATCCAGATATAGAGTAATTATTTATACTGATACCTTTCAAAATGTAGGTCGCCACACCATCTTATTAAATGCAAGCTAATTGCATAATATTCAAATAACCCTACACGAGTACAAAATTCCCTAGACTTATTTGGTAACTTGCACAATATAAATACTTGTAATGGGTGGCAGATTATTGGTTGCCATTCTAGGAACCCTAGTCTAACCATACCTGCATTTGACTATGGTTAAGAAGACTTTTATATTTATAACAGCTATGTTTGTTGATACTAAAATACATCACATTAAAACTAAAAAATTTAAAATTGTACGTAAGGAGGGGCCTTTGTTTTATCAGAGGTTAGGGACTAACTGTTTAGTTTGGATGTTTTTTTTAGCTACAGCTTAATGGATACCCGCATTCGCGAGTAAGACGATTTAGCTGTCGC
>JBLHVV010000095.1:0-12271 GCA_047628755.1 Crocinitomicaceae bacterium
TTCAGAAACGTACATTACATTAACCAGCACCAGCTCATGTGGTACCGGAGCCGATCAAGCAACGCGTATTGTACAAGTGAGGTTACTGGATGATTAAGTTCTTATTAACTTTTATGTTAATGGTAACCTCAATCAATAGTTATGCTTATTGGAGTTGTGCCTGGCCATATAGAACCACATTAAATGTTCAAGAAAATTCGGCGTCAACACTGTCCGATTATCAAATTAAAGTAACAATATCAGGCAGCAATCTAAATAATGCCTATAACTGGACCACCAATGGATTTGATCTAAGAATTTTAGACAGTGATGATGAAACACTCTTAGACTTTTGGGTAGAGAGTTGGAATCAGGTCACTGAAACTGCGACTGTCTGGATCAAATTAGATACATTAACCGCTAATCAAAACAGAGCATTGTATATTTACTATGGCAACGAATTTGCCGATACGCTGGCAAACGTTCCTTTTACATTTGTTGAACCTGGAATTAAATTTCATACTCGAAGAGTATTCTCTAATCCTAACGATTTAACGGATGCTAAAAATTTATTTGACACAGCAGGTGATGATAATGCTGGCTATGGCTGCAATTTTATTACTGATTTTACCAGTATCAATAATGCTAGCCAGTTTGGACAGAATGAAAATTTTATAGCTTTCAGCGAAACTTACTTTAATGTGGATTCAAGTGAAACAGGTGTGTGGGGTATTCGCTATGGTTCAGACTTTGGAGGAGGAGGAGGGTTATACGTTAATGGCATTCCATTAGAAGAACAGTGGTCAGACGATTTATGGTGGGGCGATAATTGGAATGCAAGTAATGAAGTGTTGCAAGGCACAATCGAATTAACGGCTGGTTATCATAAGTTAGAAGTCATTGGGCAAGAGGGTTGCTGTGACGGTGGCATAACAGTTCAGTTTCAGAGGCCTGGCGATTCATTCATTTCATATGACGTTAACGACATAGACATTCGCTCTAGAGCATGTCCCATTGCTAATGAGCCCACAGTGGTGTTTGGGGCTCAAGCCACATCTTCTTGTCCCGCTCCACTTGCACAATATCGAATGGATCAAGGCCCCTGGAGTGGTGCAGACGATGTAATTGATCAAACCGGTAATTTTCCAGGCACTATGGTAGGCAGTATTTCAAATGAACTTGAAACCCAAGTCTGTAATGGCGTTAATGTAAATGACAACTCGAGCATTAATGTAACGTCAGGCTTGCAAACAGGTGTGGACATCGATTCCGATGTAGGCCCCACCGGTTCGGTGAGCTTTTGGATTCGCACAGAAGAAGACTGGGATGCTAACAACGTAATACGTACTTATATGGATGCAAGTTTATATATAAATGGATCAGCCAGTGATCGATATTTTTATTTAGAAAAATTGGGCAATGGACGCTTGCAGTTTAGATTTGAAGATTCTAACGATTCTGACTTTACCATAACAGAACCTTCAGGAACGACGAGGTTGCAAGGGGTTTGGTATTATTTAACCGTGACTTGGGATTTTCCAAATGACCAATTTAGTATCTATGTAGGTGACTCTCAAGTGGCCAGTGGAACGCCTAATACCAATGGTGCCATATCCTTGTTGGGTAATATTCATATTGGCGATAATTCCTCCCTTTACAATATCGCACCTGGGGATTCTAGTTATGCAAGTTTAGACGAGGTGACCATTCACAATACCGTCATTTCAGTGTCTGAAATCAGAGGACTAATGGCAAAAACACGAACTTGTAATGTGGCTAACAAGGCATGTGGAAATGTCTTCCCCGATGGTTTAGTGGCGTTAGATGATGGCAATATTGAATTCGGGTTTAATGCTCAGTTGCTTGATAATCCCAACACTCAATTAAGTGCATCCAATATTATGATGAATTTAGCCCCCAATCAATTTACTTGCGGTGGCAGTGATGTATGTACCACTGGCGATCCTGTAGTGCCGTTTGTTTCGGCTGGACCATTTCAATCAAGGGCTTCTACTTTAGACGAGAGTGTAGGGTTTCGGGGTAACAGAACGGTGGGCGATACAGCCAATGAATTTCGTAATATCAGCACAAACTCTCGGGCAACTCTGACTTTTTCAAACAGTACTTATAATGAATTTTATATTGATACATTAAGTATTGGCAACAGAAATACCGTTAATTTAGCGCCAGGAACTTATTGGATAAACAACTTATCAGTGAATAGCCGAACAGATTTTAATGTGTTGAGTGGTGGCCCTGTCCGACTTTACATCAATAATGTAACAAACTTGAATTCACGACTCTCTATGAATAGTCCTAGTGAAGGTGTCGCTGGCACACCAGAAGATTTTCTTATATATATTTTTGATACAGATATATCTTTCGGAACTAGAACCACTATAACAGGCACCGTTTATGCCGAAGGTGACGTAACGTTTGCCAGCGATGGCTATATCTTTGGTTTGTTTGCGGCTAAAAATATTGATTTAGCCAGTGAAACTAAAATCACATATTTAGAGTCCACTTATGACGGATTGTCAGATCTGGGCTGGTGTGAATCTTCACTGCCAAGTATTGGGAGTATTGTTGTTTCATCCGCTACTACAGGTATAAATTGTTTACCTACTGAAGTTAACGTATCTATTTTTGATACCAATGGCGATCCATTGTCTGCGTATGAGCAACCCTTAAATTTGTCTACCAATGTTAACAACGGTGATTGGTCAGTGGATAATAGCGTTTTTGGAACCATCACAAATGGTGTGGCTGACGACGGCATAGCCACTTACAAAATGGAGGCTGATGACGCAGGCGATGTGACATTATTTTTATCCAATACCCACGCCGAAGTGACTCAGGTAACCATTGAAGCAGAAGGCATATCTGACACCCAGACCATTACCTTTCAGTCAGCTGGATTTGTGTTTTCCACTGTTTCAAATCAGGTCTCTTCGATTAACTCGGCGATCATCTCTTTGCAGGCTGTTGAAACAGATAACGTAACAGGGGCGTGTCAAAGCCTATTATTGAATACAGCTAACGTAGATTTAGCCGTGGAATGTGTTTCTCCGAACAATTGTCTATCTGCTATTACCACCCTCAATGGCAATCCGGTTAATACCAATACATTGAATTCAAACCCTATTAACTACACCACTATGGGATTAGACTTTGGAGACGCTACGGTGGATTCGGCTCCGTTAATATTTAACTACAACGACGCGGGGTCCTTACGGTTATATGCACGTTATGATCTAAAAGATGCAGACGGAACAAATACGGGAAACACTTTAACCGGGACATCGAATGATTTTGTCACAGCACCCGCTGGTTTTTGTGTGGAGTCTCCCGATTCAAATTGGCAATGTGCGACACCAGGACTCAGCGTCAATTGTTCTGCTTTTAAACAAGCAGGTGATACATTTAACCTATCGGTTACCGCCAAACGAGCAAATGGAAGCAGTACCGACTATTGTTCAGCGATTCATGGAACCACTACAAACTTCTCAAGCGATGTGTATCTTTCACACAACTTAATCTCTCCTACAATAGTTAACGGAGGACAGGCTAAAACGTTTTCATTGTCCTCTATTAATTTATCTTCAGGTGTTGGAACATCGTTAGCTCGGTTTGACGAAATGGGCGTCTTTACTGTCACAGCTGGAGGAAATGCCTACTTAGCGGCTACCTTGCCTATCAACAGTTCAGAAAATATAGGCCGATTTTATCCGGGTAACTTCGAAATTGTATCCACTAGTTCAGCCACTTATGACAACGGTAATACTGGATTCACTTATACTGGTGAGCTAGAACCTGGTGGATCTGGCGCCATTATTTATGACATTCAACCAGCTTTTATATTTGAAGTGATCGGCTCTAATGGTCAAAGATTGGATAATTATTTAGCTCCACTTTACTCGATTCCTGTTGCCACCGTAACAGCCAGTTCAGATGCTGTTGATAACAATGCAGCCGCAATAGCGATCACGGCCGGTCTTACTGCAGGAGTCGTTACCGGTCCCGATTCAAATAATCAGTTTACCTACACGTTTAATGCTACAGATCATTTTCGCTTTGATCGCACCCAAGCCAATTTACACGTGCCGTTTAACAATGACATAGAATTATCCATTGACGGGTTTGATACATCGACAGATTCTATTGGCCTGTTGGCTTCAAGCACAATCTCAGGGTCGGGTGGTTTAATTTATTACGGTCGTATTCGTGTAGAGAATGCCTATGGCCCCGAAACAGCACCGGTGCCGCAATTGTTCAGAGCGGAATATTTTAACGGTATACAATTTGTGTTTAATTCAATAGATAACGGAACTGACTATGACTTGTCAGGAATTAACTCTATAGCCGTCACTGATACAGGAAACGCAAGCAATGCGTTAACGGTAGGAGATAGCACTATTAGTGGGTTAGTGGCCAATACAGGGCAATTTACAGGGGGTGTTTTTAATACCAATTGGTCAGTCCCATTGAGTAACCGATATGGTTCGTACGAGTTTGTTTACGGGGTAGATAATTGGTTAAAATACGATTGGGATGCCAGTAACAACGGTGTTGATGATGACCCAATGGGCGTCATCAACTTTGGACAGTTTAGAGGAAACGATCGGATTATTTATTGGAAAGAGATTAATTATTAACATAGATTAAGCTCATCACATAAAAAATACGAAGCCATAGGCTTCGTATTTTATACGCTAGTTTTCTTCAGTTTCTTCACTGTCTTCCATGCCCAGCTCTTTAATTTTTCTAGTCAGTGTATTTCTACCCCAGCCTAATAAAATTGAAGCGTCTCTTCTGCGTCCAGCGGTATGCTTTAATGCAGTCTCAATCATAATACGTTCAAAAATTGGTACAGCAGTATCAAGTACTGACTTTTTACCTTGGGCTAGCTGTTGGTCGGCCCAGTTTCGTAGGGCTTGTTCCCAATTATTACTGGTGGTGATCTTTTCTTCTTGATTAAGTAATTCGGGTGGCAAGTCATTAACGTGCACTTCGCGGCCAGAGGCCATCACCGTTATCCAGCGGCAAGTATTTTCTAACTGCCTTACATTGCCAGGCCAAGGAAGCGTGCATAAATACTCCTCTGTATCTGACTTTAGTAGTTTTGCTTCAACACTCAGTTCGTCTGCTGCACGATTTAAAAAGTGATGCAGTAAGCGAGGTATATCTTCTCTGCGTTCACACAAAGAAGGCAGGTGAATACGAATAACATTTAAGCGATGAAATAAATCTTCTCGGAAACTACCGGCTTTTACCAAGTCTTCTAAATCTTGGTGGGTGGCTGCAATAATACGCACGTTCACTTTTACTGGAGTGCTACCCCCGACACGGTAAAACTCACCATCTGCCAGTACTCGTAACAAGCGTGTTTGAGTATCGGCTGGCATATCACCAATTTCATCTAAAAATAGAGTCCCACTATCAGCTTGTTCAAATCGCCCTTGGCGTTTACCTCCAGCCCCAGTGAATGAGCCTTTTTCGTGACCAAATAATTCAGATTCAATTAAGTCTTTTGGTATCGCGGCCATATTTAATGCAACAAAAGGGTTTTCACTGCGTGGACTGTGTTTGTGTAACGCATGAGCAACCAGCTCTTTGCCTGTGCCTGATTCGCCATTAATTAATACCGTAATATTGCTGTGACTCAAGCGGCCAATAGCCCTGAAGACTTCTTGCATGGCAGGTGCTTCGCCAATGATTTCTGTATTTTGATATTGTTCAGTAGGTTCTTCAGTTCTTGCAGATGCATTTTCATGTTTGTGATTGATTGCTCGTTTAATCAAGCTAACGGCTTCGTCAACATCAAACGGTTTTGGTAGGTATTCAAATGCGCCCTTTTGATATGACTTTACAGCACTGTCTAAATCGCTGTGGGCGGTCATTATAATAACGGGAATATCTGGCTGTACGGCATGAATTTGCTGAAGTAGCTCTAAGCCATCGATGCCAGGCATGCGCACATCACTAATGATAGCATCTGGCACTTCACGGTTGAGCGCGTTAAGCACTTTGTCGCCATTTTCAAACGATTGGCTTTCAATATTTTCTTGTTCCAACGCTTTTTCTAAAACCCAGCGTATAGAGCGATCGTCGTCGATAATCCAAACTTTATTCATCATCTTTCTCTACTGTAATCTTTGACCACGTTCATAGATTAGGAGCTTCTAGTTCAAGTGGCAGGTAAATTGAAAACTGGGTTCGACCAACTGCACTATCACATTCGATGATGCCTTGGTGCTGGTTGATGATAGATTGCGCAATTGATAAGCCAAGCCCTGTGCCTTCTGGACGGCCACTGACCATTGGATAAAACAAGCTTTCACGGATCTCCTCAGGAATACCAGGACCGTTATCAATAATGGATATATGCAGCACTAAACGATGCTTTGTGTGACCAATAGTAAATTGCCTAACAGTTCGGGTGCGCAAGGTAATATCAGATGGAAGAGCTGGGGTTTTTTGACTTATTAATGCTTGCATCGCATTACGAGTAATATTTAATACAACTTGGATAAGCTGCTCTTTGTCAGCTAAAAACTCTGGAATGCTTGGGTCGTAATCACGAGTCACCGAAAAATTATCATGTGCCTCCACAATGATCAAACTGCGGACCCGTTCAAGTACTTCGTGAATATTTGTATCAAAGCGCTCAGGTAATTTATTAGGCCCCAGCATCTTGTCTACCAGATTTCTAAGGCGGTCGACTTCTTCAATAATGATGCTGGTGTATTCTTCAAGTTCAGGATTACCCAACATACGTTGCAATAGTTGAGCGCTGCCCCGAATACCCCCCAAAGGATTTTTTATTTCGTGTGCCATGCCACGGACCAAAGCTTGAGTTGTGGCTTGGGCGCTAATTAAGTCTTCTTCTCTACTAATACGTGTTAAACGGTCGCGGCCATGCATTTCGATAATAAGGCAAGCCGCTTGCTCAAAAACGGCAGGGCAAACGCTGTAATCTAATGTAGCTGTTTGCTGATTGGCCAGCATAATAGTAGCCTCGCGCTTAGTAAAAGAGCTTTCATTGATCATGCTACTTTTAAATGTTTCTATGTTTTCGCTTAAATCATGAAAATAATGATCAAATTTTTCGCCAACACATCGGCGGCCACTTACTTGCAAAAAAGATTCTGCTGCAGGATTTAGATAGCGCACAGACAGGTCCTGGTCTAAAACCAGAACGGCACTGTCTAAGTGGTTGATGAGTTCTTTGTAAAAAACGAAATCGGCCATATATCAAAAGTTCCTTGTCACATCAGTCATAGCAAAAAACAAGCCAGCTATGATCTGCACCAAATTTGAAAAAAAACGCTAGAATGCCTGATTTTAAGGCGCTATTTTCAGATAATAGTACATTCAGAAAGAAATCGCCGCATCATAATGGAGCTGCCCGCTATAAAAGTGTGCATTAAGGAGGTTGAATTACTTTGCCCTGTGTCTTAGCTCTTGATTAGGGCGTTGATAAAATGCTCATGTGATAAAGGTTGTGCGCACAGAGTTGTATATTCGAAGACTTTGCACG
This sequence comes from Crocinitomicaceae bacterium, assembly GCA_047628755.1. Lineage (GTDB taxonomy): Bacteria > Pseudomonadota > Gammaproteobacteria > Pseudomonadales > Oceanobacteraceae > Bermanella. The sequence goes on from JBLHVV010000095.1 coordinate 7,520, forward strand.
TTGATGATTCGCAGTTCTATAGCCCGAACATTATCGATTTAGTATTGAGGGGCGCTGCACGTGAATTCTACGCTTGGGGCTGCTAATTAATAACTTTCCTTCATGCTTAATTTTAGCTTGTAGTAGATGTGACCCACGAAAAATATTGTTTAATTCAAAATAAAGTTGCTGACCTTTGGCCACAACTTTACCATCCATAAACAAAGTAATTTCATGGCCATTCTGGAGAGAGGGTGTGAGATTTAGTTGAATGCCCGCATTGCCAGCGTTTTCTGCAACAATCATTTCATCTTCTTTTGGGGTTATAATTTTCAGCAAGGAATAACCCTTAAAAGTATCGTTGGCCAGCTCTGTATTAGGCGATAATTTTTCAATTTTGATAGTTGTTTTAGTGGAAATGGTTTGCAGTTCTGGTAACTCAGCTTTAGACGCATTGGCCTGGGGTTTGTCACCATAAACAGTGATTCCTTCAGTGTTTATCCAGGTATAAACCTGCGCGCTCGCGCCAGCACTTAAAAATAATAATACAGATATAAAAATTCTCATAAGAATTCTCAAAATTAACATAGCTTACTGTATCTTAACGGGGGTTTTACGTCAGGGTTTTAATATTAATTATTGATCAATCGGTGAAAAGACATAAAAAAAGCAGCCCAAGGGCTGCTTTTTTTTATACTTTAAATGCTAAAAACGGATTAGCAAGAGTAGTACATGTCATATTCAAGCGGATGAGTAGTTTGTTCAACACGGTATACTTCTTCCATCTTAAGTTCGATGTAAGCATCAATCATGTCTTTAGTGAACACGTCACCTTGAGTTAAGAAGTCCATGTCAGCTTCAAGTTCGCCAAGCGCTTCACGAAGGCTACCAGCAACTTGTGGAATCAAAGCTGCTTCTTCAGCAGGTAGGTCATACAGGTCTTTGTCAGCCGCATCGCCAGGGTGAATCTTGTTTTTAACGCCGTCGATACCGGCCATAAGCATTGCAGCAAATGCTAGGTAAGGGTTAGCTGTTGGATCTGGGAAGCGAGCTTCAACACGCTTACCTTTAGGCGATGCAACATATGGAATGCGAATAGAAGCTGAACGGTTACGCGCAGAGTATGCAAGCATTACAGGGGCTTCGAAACCAGGTATCAGACGCTTGTATGAGTTAGTTGAAGGGTTAGTAAATGCATTCAACGCTTTAGCGTGTTTGATGATACCACCGATATAGAAAAGAGCGGTTTCAGACAAACCAGCATAGCCGTCGCCTGCAAACATGTTTTCGCCATCTTTCCAGAAAGACTGGTGAACATGCATACCAGAACCATTATCACCAACAATTGGCTTAGGCATAAAAGTAGCTGTCTTGCCGTATGCGTGAGCCACGTTATGCACAACGTATTTCATCATTTGTACTTCATCAGCTTTTTTAACAAGTGTGTTAAAGCGAACGCCGATTTCGTTTTGGTTGGCTGTAGCTACTTCGTGATGATGTACTTCAACATCAAGACCAATTGCCATCATTGTATTACACATTGCAGCACGCATGTCGTGAGAGCTGTCTACTGGTGGTACTGGGAAGTAACCGCCTTTAACGGCTGGGCGATGACCCATGTTGCCGCCTTCAATTTTAGCGCCCGAGTTCCAAGCGGCTTCTTCAGAGTTTACTTTGAAGAAGTTACCAGACATGTCTGAACCCCAGCGAACGTCATCAAAGATAAAGAATTCTGGTTCAGGGCCAAAAAATGCAGTATCACCAAGGCCAGTAGATGTTAGGAATTCTTCAGCACGTTTTGCAACAGAACGTGGATCCCGCTCGTAACCTTGCATAGTAGAAGGTTCGATGATGTCGCAACGTAAGATTAAAGTAACATCTTCTGTGAACGGGTCTAAAAACGCAGTTGTATCATCTGGAAGAAGAATCATGTCTGATTCGTTAATGCCTTTCCAGCCAGCGATAGAAGAACCATCGAACATTTGGCCCGTTTCAAAAAAATCTTCGTCTACATAAGAAGAAGGAATAGAAACGTGTTGTTCTTTACCTTTTGTGTCGGTAAAGCGAAGGTCTACCCACTTCACGTCATTGTCTTTAATAAGCTTTAGAGTGTTCGCTGACATTCTATTCTCCGGTAATTGAGACGATTGCGTCTATTTAGTTGTATTTGTATGGCTTAATTTAAGCCAGTGTGCAATTTACTGATCCATTCTAGTGCAAAATACATGCCATCCTAGTGGGTCAGGCCTATGCCGAGGGTGTTATACTTTTTTCTGTGTTACCAAGACTCATTATTGCGCTTAACTGGTGCGTAGTGGGTTGTTATTGCACCAATAATGCTCAAGTCAGGTTTTGGGTGTTTTAGCCAAGTGCTGGTGAACTCTAGCCTGCACAGTATAGGTACATGGCATGGCATTAGGTAGGGAATTTATGCTCTGTAAGCAGACATTTAACATTAAATGCCTGTCTTGGTTAAAAAATGCGCAATTATTTTGTATTTATCACCGGTTTTCGTAGCATCGGGGGCTCTAGATGGCTATAATCTGCGCCTAAATTTTTAGGCTCGTCTGAACAGGACTTATTTTTATGATTGAGAACCTACGTAATATCGCCATTATTGCTCACGTTGACCATGGTAAGACAACCTTGGTTGATAAACTACTTGAGCAGTCCGGTACTCTTGATCGAAAAGAGCTTGGTGGCGAGCGAGTAATGGACTCGAATGACCAAGAAAAAGAACGTGGTATTACCATCTTGGCTAAAAACACCGCGATTAAATGGAATGAATACCGCTTCAACATCGTAGATACACCAGGACACGCCGACTTTGGTGGTGAGGTGGAACGTGTAATGTCTATGGTAGATTCTGTTCTACTAATCGTAGACGCAGTTGATGGGCCTATGCCTCAAACACGTTTCGTAACTCAAAAAGCATTCGCTCGTGGTCTTAAGCCAATCGTAGTAATCAACAAAATTGACCGCCCAGGGGCTCGTCCTGACTGGGTTATGGACGAAGTTTTCGACTTATTTGATCGTCTAGACGCAACGGATGAGCAATTAGACTTCCCTGTTATTTACTGTTCAGCCATCAATGGTATTGCTGGTACAGACCACGCTGATATGGCTGAAGACATGTCTCCGTTACTCCAGTGTATCGCTGATAATGTTCCTGCCCCTCAGGTTGACCCTGAAGGCGATTTCCAAATGCAAATTTCTTCACTTGATTACGATTCGTTTAAAGGCGTAGTTGGGATCGGTCGTATTACCCGCGGTACGCTAAAAACTAACGCGCAAGTAACTATTATTGATACTGAAGGCAATAAGCGTAACGGCAAAATTACTGAAGTTAAAGGCTACCATGGTTTACATCGCGTAGTGGTTGGAGAAGCAACAGCCGGTGACATCGTATGTATTACAGGTATCGACAAATTGGGCATCTCTGACACGCTTTGTGTCCCTTCAAATGTTGAAGCGCTTCCTCCGTTGTCTGTGGATGAGCCAACGGTAAGCATGACGTTCCAAGTAAACAATTCTCCGTTTGCTGGTAAAGAAGGTAAGTACGTTACGAGCCGTAACATTGGCGAACGTCTAGAAAAAGAATTGATCCACAACGTAGCTTTACGTGTAGTACCTGGTGAAAGCCCTGAGAAGTTCCGTGTTTCTGGCCGTGGTGAATTACACCTTTCTGTATTGATCGAAACTATGCGCCGTGAAGGCTTTGAGATGGCTGTAGGCCGTCCAGAAGTAGTACAGAAGGAAGTTGATGGCAAAATCCATGAGCCATACGAGCAAGTAGTTATTGATGTTGAAGAAGAGCATCAAGGTGCTGTCATGTCTGAGATGGGCGACCGTCGTGCAGACATGACAAACATGGTTCCAGATGGTAAAGGCCGTGTACGTTTAGAATTCATCATGCCGGCCCGTGGCTTAATCGGTTTCCGTGGTGACTTCATGACTATGACCTCTGGTTCAGGTATCTTAACCAACGTATTCGATCACTACGGGGAAGTTAAAGCCGGTCCAGTTGCTAAGCGTCATAACGGCGTAATGGTTTCTATGGTATCGGGTAAAGTACTTGGCTTTGCATTGTTCAGCTTGCAAGACCGCGGTCGTATGTTTGCGGTTCCAGCTCAAGAAATTTACGAAGGACAAATCGTTGGTCTGCATTCACGCGATAACGACCTAACGGTTAACCCGACTAAAGCTAAGCAGCTAACTAACGTGCGTGCATCGGGTACCGATGAAGCCATCAACCTTGTTCCTGCTGTTAAGCACACTTTAGAGCAAGCACTGGAATTCATCGAAGACGATGAGCTAGTGGAAGTAACGCCGTTAAGTATTCGTATCCGTAAAAAGTATCTTACTGAAAACGACCGTAAGCGTGCTTACTCAAACAAAAAACACATGTAATTTAGAGCTGGCTAGATAAGCGTTAAAATTTAGTGTTTTTAAAAAAGCGATGAAGTGATTCATCGCTTTTTTTTTCTTATTAGTTTTAACCGTTAGGGGTATGGGGCTAAAAAGATGAAGGCGTTAATTCAGCGAGTTAAGAGTGCAAAGGTAGAAGTAGAAGGTGAAGTCATAGGTCAGATTGATCAAGGGATTCTTATTTTTCTGGGAATAGAAAAAACAGATATTCCTGAGCTGGCGGATAAGCTGTTACAGAAAATTGTTAAATATCGAATATTTTCCGATGCAGAAGGAAAAATGAACCTAAATATAAACCAGGTTGAAGGAAGTATGCTGGTTGTTTCACAATTTACCTTAGTGGCC
>JBLHVV010000096.1:0-12119 GCA_047628755.1 Crocinitomicaceae bacterium
GATGACTCTAGTGATGGTGGACTTCTATTGAGTTTAGAAAAAACCGCCAATGAGCATGACTCCTAGGCGGTTTTTTTTAGTAAGTGCAAAGGTTAATAAATTAACACTTAGCGTCTAGTTTTTCTTTCAGTACCTTGTTAACCATGCCGGGATTAGCCGATCCCTTAGAGGCTTTCATTACTTGGCCCACAAAAAATCCAACCATTTTACCGCGCTTATCTGGTTCAGCATTTACATATTGATCAACTTGGGCTTGGTTGGCATCTAATACTCCGTCTACTATCCCTTCAATAGCACCTGAATCACTCACTTGTTTTAAGCCAAGTGATTCGATTAATGCATCAACGTTATCGTCTTTTTGATCCCAAAGATTTTGGAAGACAGATTTAGCACCTTTACCCGAAATTGTATTGTCTTTGATTCGAGCAATCATTGCTCCTAGGTTGTCAGCACTAATTGGAGAGGCTGTAATGGCTACATCGTTTTTATTCAAAGCAGCTGACAGTTCGCCCATTACCCAGTTAGCAGCAAGTTTGTAGTCGCCACATTTTTCAGCTACTTGTTCAAAGTAAACCGCCAGTTCACGGGTTGCAGTCAATACAGCCGCGTCGTATTCACTTAGGCCATGATCAGACATCAGGCGTTGTTTTTTCTGATCAGGAAGCTCAGGTAATGTTTTACGGATGGCCTCTATATAGTCATCGTCAATCACAATGGGCAATAGATCTGGGCAAGGGAAATAACGGTAATCGTTTTCCACCTCTTTAGATCGCATTGACCGGGTTTCCATTTTATTGGCATCAAACAAGCGAGTTTCTTGAGTGATAGTGCCGCCATCTTCTAGGATGTCACGCTGACGTTCGATCTCTACGTTGATGGCTTGCTCTACAAAGCGGAAGCTGTTTACGTTTTTAATTTCGGTTCGTGTGCCAAACTCTTTCTGGCCTTTTGGACGCAAAGAAACGTTACAGTCACAACGCATAGATCCTTGTGAAAGGTCTCCATCGCAAATGCCCAAGTAGGTAACAATACTGTGCATTTTTTTGAAATATGCAACGGCTTCTTTGGCGTTGCGCATTTCAGGTTCAGATACAATTTCAACTAATGGTGTGCCAGCACGGTTTAAATCGATGCCTGACATTCCACTAAAATCTTCATGTAACGATTTACCAGCATCTTCTTCTAAATGAGCCCGGGTTACATTTATGCGACGGCTAGTGCCATCCTCCATATCAATTTCGATATGCCCCATGCCCACAATTGGATGATGCAGTTGAGTGGTTTGATAGCCTTTTGGTGAATCGGGATAAAAATAGTTTTTGCGATCAAATACAGAAACTTTGCCAATTTCTGCATCGATTGCACAACCTAATTTAACCGCCATGGCCAATGCTTCTTGGTTGAATACTGGCAGTACACCAGGTAAACCTAAATCAACTAATGAAGCCTGTGTGTTTGGCTCGGCACCAAATGCGGTGCTTGAACCTGAAAATATTTTTGATTTTGTGGCCAGCTGAGCGTGAATCTCAAGACCAATAACAACTTCCCATTCCATAATGGTCTCCTTATTCAATGCCTTGTGGTATTTGCTTGTGAAAATCTGTGCGGCTCTGGAATTGATGCGCCATATTTAACATGGTGGCTTCGCTCCAGTAGTTACCAATCATTTGCAATCCCACCGGTAAGCCATTGATCTGACCAGCTGGAATCGACATGCCTGGTAGGCCTGCAAGGTTACAAGAAAGTGTAAATTTATCTTCCATATACATTTCAACCGGATCGCCTGATTTTTCACCAGCTTTAAAAGCGGGTGATGGCGTCACAGGGCCCATAATCATGTCTACGTGTTCGAATGCGCTGACAAAATCGTTTTTGATCAGGCGGCGAATCTTTTGTGCTTTTACGTAATAAGCATCGTAAAAACCAGTCGATAATGCATAGGTACCAACCATAATGCGACGTTTAACTTCATCACCAAAACCTTCACCACGGCTGCGCTTGTAAAGGTCTTCAACATCTTTTGGATCTTCACAACGGTAACCAAAGCGAACACCATCCATACGTGACAAGTTAGCTGAGCATTCAGCCGGCGCTACAACGTAATAGGCTGGAATGGCTAGGTCAGTACTGGGCAAAGAAATTTCCTTAATGGTACAGCCCATCTTTTCAAATTCAGTAATTGCATTACGAACCGTGTTCGCCATCTCACCATCTAGGCTATCAGGAAAAAACTCGGTTGGAATGCCAATCACTTTACCAGCAATGTCGTCATTTAGCGTGGCAGTGTAATCAGGAATTGGCTGGTCAATGCTGGTGCTGTCTTTTTCATCAAAACTTGCCATTACATTCAACATCATGGCTGCGTCTTCAGCGGTTCGGGTCATCGGTCCAGCTTGGTCAAGGGATGATGCAAAGGCAACCATGCCAAAGCGTGAGCAACGCCCATAGGTTGGCTTTAAGCCAGTTAAACCGCATAGTGCAGCAGGTTGACGAATAGAACCTCCCGTATCGGTACCAGTGGCTGCAGGCACCAGTCGCGCAGCAACAGCGGCAGCTGAGCCGCCAGATGATCCACCCGGAACAGTTTCTTTGTTCCAAGGGTTTTTAACGGCACCAAAAAATGATGATTCGTTAGACGATCCCATGGCAAATTCATCCATGTTGGTTTTGCCCAGGCATACAGCTCCTTGTCGCTTGAAATTATCAACCACTGTAGCGTCATAAGGGGGGATAAAGTTCCCCAGCATTTTTGAGCCACATGTAGTCAATGTTCCGTCGGTGCAAAAAATATCTTTATGGGCAAAAGGAACGCCTGTCCATGGGGTGGCATCGCCAGCTGCCCGACGTTCGTCAGCGGCTTTTGCATCTTCTAAGGCTTTTTCGGCTGAAACAGTGATAAAGCTATTTATACCGTTTTCCCCTTGATCGAGTTTTGCGATTCGATCTAGGTAGTGTTGGGTGATTTCAACACTGGTGAAATGGCCGCTATTTAAGCCTTGGGAAATCTGGCTAAGGGTTAGGTTGTGCATATTAGAATCTTTCATGTTTAGTCTTATTCAACCACTTTAGGCACTAAAAATAGGCCGTCTTCTTGTGCAGGAGCATTGGCCATGTATTTTTTGCGGTGGTTTGTTTCAGTCACCACATCGGCGCGTAAACGCTGCACAGCATCTGTTGGATTAGCTAATGGTTCAATGTTGTCGGTATTTACCGCATTCATTTGCTCCACTAAATCTAAGATACTACTTAGCTCTGTGCTGTATTTGTCTATGTTTTCATCACTGATGGCCAGTTTGGCCAAATTGGCGATGCTTTTTACGTCTGAATGGTCAAGCGCCATGTATTTTCTCGCTTTTTGGAAGCTTTTTGCATGCTTCTTTAGTGTATGTTTGTAAAAGGCTATAAGTTAACACATTTCTACCTTGCCCAAAAAGCCCACCGTTGATAGTCTAGGCTACAAAATTAATATTATTACCATCTATGGAATCTACGGATGTTTAAAAAATTAAGAGGTATGTTCTCAAGTGACCTATCTATTGACCTTGGAACAGCAAATACCCTTATCTACGAAAGAGAAAAAGGTATCACCTTAAACGAGCCTTCAGTTGTTGCAGTTCGTATTCAGGGGAATCAAAAATCTGTTGCTGCAGTGGGCACCGAGGCTAAAAGAATGCTGGGTCGTACACCCGCTAATATTCAAGCCATTCGCCCACTCAAAGACGGGGTTATTGCAGATTTCCAGGTAACTGAAAAAATGCTTCAACATTTTATTAAACAAGTTCATGAAGACAGCTTTTTTACTCCAAGCCCTAGAGTATTGGTTTGTGTTCCATGCAAATCTACTCAGGTTGAGCGCAAAGCAATTCGCGAATCATGTATTGGAGCAGGCGCTCGTAAGGTCTATTTAATTGAAGAACCAATGGCGGCTGCTATTGGTGCTGGGCTTCCAGTAGAAGAAGCCAGCGGCTCTATGGTTGTAGATATTGGTGGCGGTACCACTGAAATCGCGATTATTTCTCTCAATGGCGTGGTTTACAGTGAATCCGTCAAAGTTGGCGGGGACAAATTTGACGAAGCTATTGTCACTTATGTTCGTCGTAACTATGGTTCATTAATCGGCGAAGCAACGGCGGAGCGAGTTAAGCAAGAAATTGGTACCGCATATCCAGGTGCAGAAGTAAGAGAAATTGATATTCGCGGCCGCAATTTAGCTGAGGGTATTCCTCGCTCATTTACCTTGAACTCAAATGAAATTCTTGAAGCATTACAAGAGTCATTGGCCACAATTGTTCAGGCCGTTAAAAGCGCCCTTGAGCAATGCCCCCCAGAATTAGCGTCTGATATTGCTGAGCGTGGATTGGTTCTAACGGGTGGTGGAGCGATGCTACGTGAGTTAGATAAGTTGTTAAGTGAAGAAACAGGTTTACCAGTTATTGTTGCTGACGACCCGCTAACATGTGTTGCCCGTGGTGGTGGTCGTGCGTTAGAAACAATGACCGATTTACAGTTAGAATTATTGGCCTCTGACGAATATTAATTGATCAACAAGTTAGTGCTGTCGTGGTATTAGTTTGTGATTATGCCATTTTAAGGAGTTAGCCATTAAAGGTATATTCTCATCAGGTCCAGCGTTAGGATACCGTCTTTTTATGGCGGTTTTTCTGTCTCTGAGTCTCCTGCTTGCTGACCTGTACTTATCTCCTACAGTACACGTGCGCTCTTTTCTTGGTATTTTCATTACGCCTGTGCAATGGGTGGCCAGTGTTCCTAGCCAATTAGGAGGGTGGGCTGAAGACACGGCAGTTAGCCGTGTTTCTCTTCAAGAAGAAAACGATCGTTTGCGTTACGAAGCTCTAATTCTTAAACAAAAAGTTCAGCAAATGGTGTCTTTAAGAGCTGAAAATAATCGTTTTCGCGAATTATTAAATGCATCAGAGCAGCTAGAGGACAAGGTTCTAGTAGCCGAACTTATCGGTGTAGATCCTGATCCATACACCCACCAAATTATTTTGAACAAAGGTTCTGAGCAAGGTGTTTTCAAAGGCCAGCCAATTTTAGATGCTTACGGCTTAATGGGCCAGGTAATAGAAGTGATGCCTTATACCAGTCGTGTGTTGCTGGTGGCAGATTCAAACCATGCTATTCCTGTGCAGGTGAACAGAAACGGAGTGCGTGCCATTGCGGTGGGTTCAGGTAGTTTAGATGAGCTTGCCCTTATTTACGTGCCAGACACCGCCGATATTCGTGAAGGTGATCAATTAGTGAGTTCTGGCTTAGGCAGTCGTTATCCCAAAGGCTATCCTTTGGGACAAGTAACTAAAATTGAGCACGATCCAGGTCAGCCATTTGCCATTGTATCTGCCAGGCCTGCTGCACACCTAGATCGTTCTCGTTATGTGTTATTAGTGTTTTCAGAAGCGAGCGAATTACCTGATGTCTTAGAGAAATTAAAAGCCCAGGCAAAAGCAAAAAATGAAGCATCAATCCTCGAAAATGAAAAAAGAGCTAAAGGCTCTCAAAAATCTTTAGAGGAAGATCAATAATGCGGGCTTATACAGTAATTCTTCCTACGTTTTTTGTGGCTTTTGTATTGGCCATTTTTCCTATGCCTAGAATGTTGGATTATATACGTCCTGAATGGATTGCCATGACCCTGATTTTTTGGGTGTTGGTCAGCCCCGGTAAAGCGGGAATCTTTTTAGGCTTTGCAATAGGCCTATTGGTAGATATATTGCACGGGGACCTGTTGGGGCAAAATGCTCTTTGCTTGAGTGTATTGGCTTACCTTTGCTTGTTATTACAATCTAGGATGCGTTTATACAATCCATTACAGCAAGGTTTTTTAGTGTTTGTGCTGGTGGGTCTTTACTTATTAATAGGTTATTGGACTGAATCTATTTTATTGGGGCAGGGAAAAATGGCGCTGTTATGGCCATCTGTTGGTAGCGCGCTCATATGGCCATTATGGTACAACATTATGCTTGCCGTTAGGTCGTACTTCAGAGCTTAAAAAAGGTAGTGCTTAGTTGGCATGGCAAATTTATTATTAGCATCGGCCTCTCCAAGACGCAAAGAACTGTTAGAACAAATTGGTGTCAATTATATTGCTCGCTCCATGGACATCGATGAGTCAGTTCTCCCCAATGAAATAGCCAGTGATTATGTGCAGCGTTTGGCTTTAGAAAAAGCCAAACAAGGTTTAGCTTTTAGCAATGGACTACCAGTATTAGCAGCCGACACCAGTGTAGTAGTAGACGGCAACATATTAGGTAAGCCTGCATCAATAAAAGAAGCAATTAGTATGCTCACTATTCTGTCAGGTAGAAAACACCAAGTAATTACAGGTGTGGCATTAATTAATAATGAAGGTTCGAATCAACAAATAGAAAGTGCTTCAATTGTTACTGATGTGTATTTTTTAGAGTTAACGCAGCAGCAAATTAAAGACTATGTAACCACTCAAGAGCCTATGGATAAAGCCGGTGGCTATGGCATACAAGGCAAAGCAGCGGTATTTGTAAAGCGTATAGAAGGCAGCTATAGCAACGTAGTGGGATTGCCATTAGAACAAATAGGAGCGATGTGTCATAGATTTAATATTCCTATTTGGAGCGCTTAGTTTTATCCGTGTAAATCATAATGCAATAAGTGCATAACGGTTAATAGAATAAGCCAACAGAATTTTAATTTTAGAGTGCTTGCATTGCAGGCAAAGTAAACGTCATGAATACGGAAATATTGTTAAATGTGACGCCAACAGAAACCCGCATGGGTTTAGCTGAAAACGGCGTTTTACAAGAAGTTTATATCGAACGTACTAATTGCCGTGGAATTGTTGGCAATATTTACAAAGGTAAGGTTGTGCGTGTTTTACCGGGTATGCAAGCGGCTTTTGTAGAGGTCGGTTTGGAGCGTGCTGCTTTTATTCATGCGGCGGATATTCAAGGCCCGCTTAAAGATAGTGACGCAGCAAAGCGTAATCCAGAGGCCATTTCTAGTCTACTGCACGAAGGCCAAAGTTTGGTTGTGCAGGTAACCAAAGACCCTATTGGTACAAAAGGGGCACGCTTAACCACTCATTTATCGATTCCATCTCGATACCTTGTTTTTATGCCGCACACTCAACATGTGGGTATTAGCCAAAGAATTGAAGCCGAAGAAGAGCGTGAAAGACTGCGAAACTTGGTGGAATCTTGTATGGAGGCTGAAGGCTTGTCTAAAGAGTGTGGATTTATTTTGCGCACTGCGGCTGAAGGTGCTGGCGAAGATGAAATTTTATCCGATACACGTTATCTGCAACGAGTTTGGAAGAAGGTCCAAGAGCGAACTAAAACCGCGAATGCGCCCAGTGTAATCTACGAAGAATTACCTTTGCATTTGCGCACCTTCCGTGACTTTATTCGCCCTGATGTAGATAAGGTTTTGATTGATTCGAAAGAGAACTTTCAAAAGGCTCAAGAGTTTGCCAAGTCCTTTGTCCCTGAGGTAACCGCAAAGCTAGAGTATTATCCTGGTGAGCGCCCAATATTCGACTTGCATGGTATTGAAGATGAAATTCATAAGGCACTTGATCGTAAAGTTCAGCTTAAGTCTGGTGGTTATTTAATTATTGATCAAACTGAAGCTATGACCACTGTGGATGTAAACACAGGTGGTTTTGTAGGGCACCGAAACTTAGAGGAAACTATTTTTAAAACTAATTTAGAAGCCGCTACTTCTATTGGCCGTCAATTAAGGCTGCGCAACTTGGGCGGTATTATTATTATAGATTTTATTGATATGTTAGATGTTGAACACCAACGTCAAGTATTGCGGATGTTAGAAAAAGTATTAGAAAAAGACCATGCAAAAACTAAAATCTCTCAAGTATCTGATTTAGGCTTAGTTGAAATGACTCGTAAACGAACACGGGAAAGCTTAGGCCAGATGTTGAGTGAGCCTTGTCCTCACTGTGACGGACGCGGTCATATAAAAACAGCTGAAACAGTGTGTTATGAAATGTTTCGTGAGTTAATTAGAGAAGCCCGAGTATACGATGCTCCTGGGTACTTAGTATTAGCGTCACAAACTGTTATTGACTTACTGTTGGATGAAGAAAGCCATAGCTTGGCAGATTTACAGAACTTCATAGGTAAAACTATTAAATTACAAGTGGAACCTATGTACGGCCAAGAACAATACGACGTAATATTGCAGTAATAATATTCCATGAAGCAATTTACCATAAGGCAAAGTTTAAACACTTTTAACTTGTTTTTTATAACGGCGTTTTTAGTGTTGGCGCTCTATAGCGCCGTGGGTCAGCAAATATTCCCCTACGTAGGCCAATATAAACTACACATTGAACGCTATCTCAGTGACCAATTAAATGGTGACATAAATATTAGTGCTTTATCGGGTGACATGGATATATTGACCCCTTCTATACATATGGAAGGGATAACCTTGAGTGCATCAGAGAATCAAACCCTTCCTAGTTTATCTATAGCCGCCATCGACATTATATTAGACCCTCAAGCTTCACTTATTAACTTAGCGCCTGTATTTAAAAGTGTACGGATATCGGGTTTGTCAGTTTATATTGCTGAAGGAGCGCTTCACAACACGGGTTCTGACAAAGACAATAGCGAAATTATACAGCGATTTATAGAAACACTACTTCTACAACAAAATTTAGAACTGAATAATGTGACGGTTGAATTAGCCAATTTAGAGGGCGTAGAGCGCTTTAATCTTAATAATATATCCATGGTCGGAGATGGCTTTAATCGATTAATAACAGGCAGTGTAAGCTTTGGTGATAGTGATCAGGTAAAGGCGGGTATTCGATTATATAGTGAAGGAAGTCCTTATAATTTAGATGATTTTTATGCAAGGGGTGTATTGGACTTGCCTAAGGTTGCTATGGATTATTGGATTGAAAAATTTACAGATATATCATTATTTGATGATTTTGATGCATCGGCGCAAGTGAGCTTAGAGTTTAAACAAGGATTGCTAAATTATGCCAAATTAAATCTTGCCAGTACTGAAATTAGACTACCAAATTTGATGCCACTTAAAAATGTCAGTGCTGAAATGTGGTTAAAGCAAAGCAATGTTGATACTTGGAATCTGTGGTTAACAGATGGCAATTTTGCATTTAACGATAAAAAGTGGTCCCTCAAAGACATTGGATTAAAATTATCAAAGACCGAAAAGGGAAGTCGCTGGCATAGCTTTATTAAGAGTGCAGACATTGAATATAGCTATAGCTTAATCGATAGCTTAGGGGGCATTCCCAGTAATGTTGAAGCAATTTTTAATGACTTAGCTCCCACTGGTCAGTTAAATAATCTTAATGTAATTTTTGAACGCACTAGTCTTATTGGAAATAATGGTCAATCTCAAGAGCAAGATACTAGCTTTACTTTAGCAGGTGATTTAATAGAAATTTCTACTAAGGCAGTTAATAATATTCCTGCTTTGACTAATGTTTCAGGAGTGATAGCCGCTAATAAAAATAGCGGTAGGGTTCAGTTTGAAGGCTCGGGTATGGAAATCGATTTTCCTAATTTATACCATAACCCATTTAAAATTATTAGCGGTAAAGGGCAGGTAGATTGGTTAATTGATAAGCGCGGTGTTCAAGTGCTAGGCAATGGACTTGATCTTGAGTTACCTCTAATTTCTTCACTTAAAGGTGGCTTCGATCTGCTAATTCCTAAAGCTGATAGTGGCAACACAGGCATTATAGAACTTAATTTATCTACTACTGATACCGATATTAAGGCACATCCAAGTTTAGTTCCAAAGGTTGTGCCTGAAAAATTAAATGATTGGTTAGTGGGCGCGTTACAAGGGGGAGAAATAGATAGCGGGCAGTTCTACTTCTTCGATTCTATCAGTAACGACAGCTCAGACCCAGTAATGGAATTGTATCTTGATGCTAAAAATGCTGAGCTAGTTTATCTAGATACCTGGCCTTCTATAGGAAATATTAATGGACAAGTCTTTGTAGAAGGAGAAGACGTGTTTGGTAAATTTGAATCGGCAACAACCCTGGGTGGGGGATTAACGGATACACAAATAGTATTTAAAGGTGGTAATGACCCTTACTTGTGGGTCAATACAAAAGCATCAGGATCAGGGGCTGAATTATTTTCGTACCTTAATGCGACGCCATTAAAAGGAGTAGTAAATAATATATTCAATGACTGGGATTTAACGGGTTCTCAAAAAACATCATTAGGTCTTAAAATCCCTATGGATGGTGATTTAACATTATTAAAAGCTGATGTCCGCATCTCAGTAAAAAACTCTAGTCTAGCTTTAAATGATATTGGTATCAGTGTTGATAAGATTGATGGTGCTATACGCTACAGTACTAGTACAGGATTAACTTCAGCCCAACTAGTTGGCAGTATTTGGGGTGAAAAAATAACATCGAGTATTACCTCGCAAATGTACGGTCGAAATATGAGCAGCGATATCCAGTTTGAGGGTATGTTAAATACAGGAGAACTTAAAGAGTGGTTAAAACTGTCTCTACTGGAGCCATTATCAGGGACCAGCAATACACAATTGAATATGCTAATTGATACTCGTGAGGCCGGTTTTACAGGGTTAAAATTTTCGTCAAAGCTTAAAGGGATTTCACTAGATCTTCCTGGTGAATTTAACAAAACAGCCGACCAGGAATTAAAACTTAGTGGAAGTGTGCAGTTAAGTAATGGTCAGTTAATAAATCTGTCTTATGATAATCGAGTCAATTTAGCTATGCACTTAAAGCAAAGGAAGCTTTTATCTGGACAAGTATTTCTAGGAAAAACTGAAGCTTATTTACCATCAGAGTCAGGGATAGTTGTTAGCGGGCATATGGCTAGCTTCAATCTGAACCAATGGTTAGATACTTGGAATATGATTCAAAAGTCTAAATATACTGAGCCGGAAAAAATTATAATTAATAATGATAAAATAGCCGATGGTAACGCTTTTAAAAACACAAATTATAATCCAGTTCGATTGTTAAATATCAGTACTGATTTGTTTCAGTACAATGATTTTAAATTTGAACATATTAAAGCTTTGATAAAACAATCTAATAATGTGTGGCAGTTCGAAATAGATGCCCCGATCGCCAAAGGACTGATCACATTAGACCAGTCAAAGCCAGTTAATGCAGATTTAGAATATGTGCATTGGCCAGCGATTATTTCAGATGGTGACGCAGATTCGCCTTCAGATCCCTTACAAGAGGTAGACCCAAAGCTGTTTCCTGCAATGGAGTTTAAAGTAGACGAGATATTTATTGGTCCAATAAATTATGGTCGTTGGGATCTAATGGTAAAACCCATTGAAAATGGAGTTAGATTTACAGATATAGATGGCGCGATTAAAAAACTAAATGCAAAAGGCAGTATTGAATGGATAAAGCCTGGAGAGATATCTTTAGATAATTCAACATCAAAAATAATAGGCAAACAATCAACAAAGGTTGATTTACTGCTAACCAGTAATGATGTGGCAGGCATTCAAAAGGCGTGGCGCATTAAACCTACTGTTGAGTCCGAATACGGAAAAATAAATACAGTTTTAAATTGGTTTGGTAGTCCTGCCGATCCTCTGATTTCATCTTTATCTGGGAGTCTAGATATTAATTTAAAGCAGGGTCGCTTTATTGAAGCTGGCGGTGCAGGCTCGTTAAGCGCGTTTGGGTTGCTTAATTTCTCTGCCATTGGTCGCCGCCTAAGATTAGATTTTAGTGATATATATGAAAGCGGTTTTCATTTCGATTATGTTAAAGGACGAACTACAATAAAAGATGGGGTCCTAAAGGTAGTCGATACATTAGAGATAGATGGTCCGTCAGCTAAATTCCAGTCTTCGGGTACCGTGGATTTAAATACTAAGCTTCTAAACCAAGAGTTGTCTGCAACATTCCCAATAACAGGAACACTGCCATTAATGGCCATATTAGCTGGCTTTGCTCCTCCAATTGCAGCATCAATTTTTGTGGGTGAACGTTTAGTGGGTGAGCGAATTGAAAAATTTACCAGTGCCACTTATAAACTTACAGGGAGTTGGAATGCACCTAAGTTAGACTTGGTAAAGCGTTTCGATAACGATATAGAAGGTAA
>JBLHVV010000097.1:0-12066 GCA_047628755.1 Crocinitomicaceae bacterium
CGGAAACCTGATAAATAGTCTGGCTGCTATTGGAACCTACCCTAATTGGAATTGGGTTATCATAAGTTATATTGGGAATGACCAACTATACCAATATATGTATGAGGCCATGAGTTTTTCTCTTACATTAACAGTAGTATGTCTATTTTTTCTATTTATTGGGGTTTATCAGTTATCCAATAATTTAAGTCATGCAATTGTTCTTTTACAAAAAGGTGCGCAAAGACTCTCTAAAAACAATTTTGATATGAAAATAGACATAAGCGGTAATAATGAGTTTTCCAGTCTTGCCAATAGTTTTAATATAATGGGCCAAGAGATTAAGGAAACTCAAGATCGGCTGACAATATCAATATTAGAAGAACAGCGTGTAAACCAAGATCTAAAAGTTAGTGAACAACGCCAAGCCATGGCTTTGCTAGGTGCAGACTTGGGTCTTTGGGATTACGATTTACGCACCAATCGTGTAGTTTATGACGAACGTTGGTGCGGTATAATCGGCCTCTCATTAAAAGACGTACCACAAAATGTTGAAAGCTGGATGTCACTGCTACACCCAGATGATGCGATTGAGGTTTATAACACTCTCGAAGCTAATCTTAATGGAGAAAGTCCTGATTACGATAAAGAATTTAGAATGTTGCACAAAGATGGCCACTGGGTGTGGATTTATGCCAAAGGCCGAGTAGTTGAACGTGATGAACAAGGTGCCCCTTTACGCATGACCGGTACACACATGGATATCAGCCTGCGTAAGCATAATGAGATAAGCCTACATCGCGCTGCCAGTGTCTTTAAGCATTCCCATGAGAGCATTCTTATTACGGGGTTAGATGGCCGTATTATTGACGTGAACGACGCTTGCTTACAACTTACGGGGTACTCCAGATCTTATTTACTAGGTAAGAACCAGCAAGTATTCCGTCCTGACAATAAGGCCGTTGATAACACCTCAGAAATATTCACAACCCTTAAAAAGAAAGGCTACTGGTACGGAGAGATATTGTATCAAAATAAAGCTGGTGAAATTTATACAGTGAAGCAAGCGGTCAGTTCGGTAGCCAATGATCATGGTGAAGTCCAGCATTATGTATCGTTATTCTCTGATATTACTGAATCAAAAAAACACCAGCAGCAGCTAGAGCATCTGGCTAATTTTGATGTACTTACAGACCTACCAAATCGGGCGATGTTATCTGAGTTCTTACAGCACTCTATGGAACAGGAACAAAGACGAGAATCAAATTTGGCCGTCATTTATCTAGACCTAGATGGCTTTAAACTGATTAACGATCGACATGGCCACAAAGTCGGCGACCAACTCCTTATCACCTTAGCATCTCGTATGAAGGCGGTGCTAAGAAAAGGTGATTTACTGTCGCGTATTGGGGGTGATGAGTTTGTGGCTGTACTAGTTGATCTAGAAAAAATTAATAATAGTGAAGCCACTATTTCTCGCTTACTTAAAGCTGCCGCATCTCCAATTGTGGTAGATGAATTAGAGTTAAAAGTATCGGCTAGCTTGGGGGTTTCGTTTTATCCGCAAGTACAAGAAGTGGATGCAGACCAAGTATTGCGACAAGCTGATCAAGCCATGTATCAAGCAAAAATTTCCGGAAAAAATGGTTTTCACATTTTCGACTCTGAACTTGATCGCAGCATTCGTGGTCAGCATGAAAATATCGAACGTATTTTTCTCGCCCTCGAACGGCGTGAATTTATTCTATTTTATCAACCCAAAGTAAATATGAGAACAGGTCAGATAGTAGGGGTTGAAGCGCTTATTCGCTGGAAACATCCAGAAAGAGGATTATTAACTCCGGGATATTTTTTACCTGTTATTGAAAACCATTCTCTGGCTATGATATCTATAGGAGAATGGGTTACAGATACGGCTTTAACACAAATGGAGAAATGGAAATTGGACGGCCTAAATATCTCCGTTAGTGTTAATATTGATGCGCTGCATTTACAGCAGAGTAATTTTATTGACCGCCAGCGTATTATTTTGGCAGCTCATCCATTAGTCCCCCCGTTCCATCTTGAGATGGAGATTCTAGAAACAAGCGAACTAGATGATGTATTACAAACAGCAAAAGTAATTAATGCATGTAAAGAATTAGGTGTATCATTTGCATTAGATGACTTTGGAACAGGCTATTCATCACTTACCTACCTCAGAAGACTAGATGTAAGACTGATAAAAATTGATCAAACTTTTGTGCGTGATATGCTCGACAACCCTGATGATCTAGCTATTATTCAGGGCGTCATAAGTCTTGCCTCTGCTCTTAAACGTGACGTTATTGCTGAAGGAGTTGAAACGGTAGCTCATGGGAGCAAGCTTTTGGAATTAGGTTGTGAATTGGCACAAGGTTATGGCATTGCAAAACCTATGAGCCATGATGAATTACCAAATTGGTGTGAGAACTGGCACCCTGATCCAAGTTGGACCATACAAAAATAGATTAAATAAGTGTTTTTATCTTCAACGATTTTGAATAAATAATCTAGGATTAATCTATTCATAAATCGATCATTGATTCACTCTATAGAAGGGTATCCATACTAAGTTATTGTATTTGGCATCTCAGCACAGTTTCCTGAGACTACAAAAATTGAATTACCAAGTAAAAACTGTTTAACTAATCTTCTGTTTCTAGGTCAATTTATAATGGAAAATTATTACTAATATTACTGGACATCTGCCTTTCGCTACCTGATATATCAATTAACGTGTCTAGGCTTCTTACCTTAACTTTAATGATTTCGATAGTAAATTCATATCGGGTATGCCTCGTCGGAATACTGTAAAATAGACAACGTATTCGTAAAAATTGAGTACTCTTTCGTTGAAGGTAGTTAAGTTAACAATTCTAAATGGTACAGCTGTATCGGCCAATTTCTATAACTTCTATTTCTGCTTTACTACTGGTTTTATCGTATAGATTCTCTAGCCCTAGAACAATTATACGTTTTTCTCCAACATTCTCAGTTCGAATAAACGTAGTTTTATAATTTGCTGATGCTTGAATCTCCTTCACCATAACGGTACTAACTACTTTTTCAGGGCCTTTTTGATTCCACTTAACCCATTGCAAGTATACCTCGTCACGTTTATTAGATCGCGCAATCACCAGTCTTATCTGCCCTGCATCGCTACCTTTTTTCCACTGACCCACGCCTTTAACATCGTAAAGTGAAGCTGGCAGATTATTAATATCTTCAAGATGGTCAGGGAATTTAGCCTGCTGAGAATAGGATAAGGCAGACCAAGCCAATAACAGCGTTAAAATTAAAGTAAAGCGAGTCATAACCACTCCATAGCTTTTTGAATATAGAACAATGTAAGTTTAGCAGCGATGACAAAAAGTGCTCAATATGTCTATAAACAACTTAACTAGCCAAGTCCAAATAGCTTACAATTAGATTCTATGGGCAAACCAAGCTTACAACTTAATGAAAACCAAACTAATAACCCCAAAAGGCTTTCAAGCGCTAAAAGATGAGCTAGAACACCTATGGCGTGTATATCGCCCTGAAATCACTAGAAAAGTTACCTGGGCGGCCAGCCTTGGAGATCGCAGTGAGAATGCTGACTATAAAGAAAATAAGCGCATTCTCAGGCAAATAGATAGCCGCGTTCGGTTTTTAAGTAAGTGCGTAGAGCAGTTAAAGATTGTTCACTATTCGTCGGAACAATTAGGCAAGGTATTTTTTGGGGCGTATGTAGAAGTTGAAGGTGATGATGGTGAAATAAAACACTTTCAAATAGTTGGCCCAGAAGAAATTTACAACAGCACTAATATATCTATCGACAGCCCAATGGCCAGAGCACTTTTATCAAAAGAAGTCGGAGACGATGCATTAGTGCAAACCCCTAACGGTCCGCAACAGTGGTATATAAATAATATATTTTATAAGCCATAACGTTTTTTATTAAATTTATAAATACTATAGGTGTTTATGTTACTTAATTTTGATTTAAGCCCTGAAATTGAAAGATTTATACTAGCGAATACCAATACTCGTGAATACGATATAATTCGTCATTTACAATCTATTGATCGCATTCCATCTACTGCTTTAAATAATTCACTTTCAATGTTTCGCTGTCACTTCTTAATTTTCAACGCGTTGTATCGTCTTCAACTTAAAACTCATGTCCATCAAGAGTATTCTCTGGATATTTCCAGTATAAAAATTGTACTCGCAAACTATGTACCAGAGTATTTAGATAACGAGCAACAAAACAACCATCCAAGTATGCATCGAAATAATGCGTTATCACATTTCTATTTAGAAATAAATCATGTTATGGAAGCCACTGAGCAAGACGTAAATCGGTTACTTGATCAGTTTTGGGGGAGCTACTTTAATGACGATAAAAAACAAAATGCTTTAAAGGTTTTAGGACTGTGTGAACCGATTGACTTTATTGGTATAAAAAAGCAATATCGTCGTCTAGCGATGAAACATCACCCCGACCGAGGCGGTGATGCTAATCAACTTATTGAGGTTCATCAGGCCATGCAATGTTTAGAAATGTATTACGTTTAAGTATCGGACTAACCTTAATATTTGTTTATTTTGCTGTTAATGCAAAGCAATTTAACCATGGTACTATTCTTCAATATCACCATGTTAATACCACCACGCCTGCTGTTACGAGTATTAGCCCTGAGTTGTTTGAACAGCACTTAGACCTTATTAATGAAGAGGGTCTATTAGTCATTCCTTTAGATGTAATGATTCATAGCATAAAACTCGGTATACCGTTTAAGCGTAAAGTTGTTGCTATTACATTTGATGACAATTATCGATCAATTTATGACAATGCATTCCCCTTACTAAAAAAGCGTAGACTGCCTTTTACTATTTTTATAAATCCAAAATCCATCACGTCAAATAATAATTCCAAGCTAACCTTATCATGGGATCACCTATCAGAAATGAATCGTTATGGGGGCACTATTGCTAACCATACTCAAAACCACGATCATCTATTAAGAAAATTAAAAAATGAAACACTGAACAACTGGAAAAAAAGAATCAAACAAGAAATTGAGTCTGCACAAAATCAATTAGAACAAGAACTGGGCGCGTCACCAAAGTGGTTAGCCTATCCATATGGGGAGTTTGATCAAAAATTAAAAGACTTATTAATTGAGATGGATTATTTAGGCTTCTCTCAACAATCGGGTCCAATAAATCGAACTACAGATTGGCAATCGATACCCAGATTCCCTGCTTCGGGTATTTACTCTAATTTGAAAACACTCACTACAAAAATAAACAGCCTAGCATTTAATATATACTCAGAAAGCCCTAAAAGTGAATTGCGTATTGAAGGTAGCCCCATGCCTGCAATAGAAATAGTGGTTGATAGTCACAATGTTATACATGAACAAGTGGCGTGTTTCTTTTATGGAAAAAGGGTTTATTCCGAATCGGAGATCAGAGGGAAAAGTCTAATTATTACTGCTCAGTTCGAAGGACCTATTCCGTTTGGGCGAAGCCGATACAATTGCACAGCCCCGAGTCAATATGGAGGTTATTTTTGGTATTCTATGCCATTTATATCAACCAATGAACAAGGCCAATGGCAAGACTAAATAGTGGTTTTTTCGGTGGATAAATAGTTCTTTGTACATTGCTTAATTTGACTCGCAAGTAACTCAGTCGCTTGACCGCTTATATTTTTGTTAGCGTAAACCAAAAATAATGTACCTTGTTTTTTGTATTCCACATCGAGGTCTATAACCTTAAGCTTACCTGCCTCTATCAGTTCATACGCTTCATGAACAGGGATCCATGAAAAGCCTAATCCAGCACTCAAGAACGCTCTGGCACTTTCGAAATTACTTACCGTCCAGCGTAAATTAGAGCCTAACCAGCCAGCGTCTCTATTTTGCTTAATGCCAGAATCTTTGATGACAACATGGGTATGTTTGGTCAAGTCACCTTTGGTTACTTTTCGATCTAATTTATGGAGTTCATGATCAGGATGGGCGACCGCTACTAGATTAATGTTCATTAATTTTTCACCCATAAAACCAGGTGGGACGGTGGGACCAATAGCTAAATCAACTTTTCTCTCTAGCAGTGCTTCTGATACACCAGAGAGAACTTCTTCTCTGATAACAATTTTACAACCTTTACTAGCTGGTAAAAACTGTTTAAACGAATTGATCAAAATGCTCTTAGGTAAAATGGCATCCACAGCAATCTTAACCTCTGCTTCCCACCCTCTGCCTAAGTTGTCGGCTATTTGCTCTAACTCTATAGCCTGATCTAATAAAGCTCTAGACCGTTGTAACAAAGACTTGCCAGCAGCTGTTAGTACGGCCTTACGACCATCTATATGCAGTAATTCCAATCCTAACTGATCTTGTAACTTAGACACTGTGTAGCTGATAGAAGACTGGCTTTTATGAAGAGCCTCAGCGGCTTGGGCGTAGCCACCATGGTCAACCACTGCTTGCAGGGTTCTCCACTGATCTAATGTAACTTTAAGAGTGCGCATATTTTCGGATTCTATTTAACAACCTGTTATACTCACAGCATAATTCAGTGTGCCGACACATTACAAGTAAAGCGATCTTAACTATGACAACTCTTGCCGCATTAAACGAAGATCAACTAGAAACTCTGGCCATATTTTTAGAAGACAAAGCCGAAATTGACGAAGGTTTGGACTTTTTTGCTTTACATGGATTTCTAACCGCCAATGCCGTAGGGCCAAATCCATTAGACTGGGATGAGGTTCTTGACTTTGCTTTTAATGGCAATGTTAGTTGGGAAAGCAAACAGCAGGAAGTTCAGATATCTGAATGTATTGCTATTCTTCAAAAAGAAATCGTCGAATTAGTTGAATCGGGACAAACCTTTCCAGTCCCATGCGATTTAAATGTAGAAGCAGACGAAGACGACGAAGGTGCCCCGTTAGAAAGCTGGTCAGTTGGCTTTATGCTACTAACATTGCAGCAATCGGATGACTGGTATGGTAAATACGAAGTAAACGCAGCCGAACTGCTATTTCCTATTTTATATGCGTCGGGGTTAAATGCAGAAGACGAAGCGTTTGCCGATATTGACGAGGACGATCAACTAAGCAAACAAGTATGTGCCAGCATTCCTGATAATATTGTAGATTTGTTTTTAATGTATCACGGTGAATAATTTAAACTGGATACCAATAATTAGATGGTCTTACTCGCGAACGCGAGTATCCATTTGCACTCCCTTACCTCTGGCCCCCTGCAACCCACCAGTATGAATAAATAGTATTCTACTGCCTAGCTTAAAAAAACCCTTCTCGGCTAGATCTAAAACACCATACAATGCTTTCCCCGTGTATATATGCTCAAGTGGTAGCGAATGAATTTGATTAATTTGATCAATAAAAGCATCAAGTTCACCCGAGGTTTTCGCATATCCACCAAAGTGATAATCGGTATTGATAGACCAGATTGCTTCGCCACTGTTAACGCCTTCACTTTCTAACTTGTTCAACCAACCCTGCACCTCCTCATGCATCCAGCTAGCGCCTTTTAACACAGCCATACCCAGTACATGAATATGTGAAGCAGCTTGCTGGATGATTCCAGACACAGTAGTACCAGTCCCGCAGGCACATACAATATAATCAAACCTAGACTGATCAACACCTTCCAATATTTTTGCCGCGCCCTTAACACCTAATAAGTCACTGCCACCTTCAGGAATTACATATGGATTTTCATATCCAGCTATAATTTTCTGAATAATTTCAGACTGACCTTTAATTTTATACTCTTGCCTATTTACAGGCTCAATTATCATCCCCCAATCAACGCAATCTTTTAATGTTGGATTAAGTGGAAGCAGCAGCTCTCCACGGATAATAGCGACCACTTTAATTCCCATCTGTTTTGCAGCGTAGGCAGTAGCATGGACATGATTACTATAAGCACCTCCAAATGTAACTATCGTTTTAACACCTAGCTGCTGGCATTTCTCTAAATGATAAAATAACTTAAATAGTTTATTTCCACTAATTATTTCATGTTGCTGATCGTCACGCTTTATAGACAAAGTTATGCCAGCCAGCTTAATGCATGAAGAATTAAAAGGCATAATAGGAGTTTGTTTAAGTTGCATTGCAGACTGCATTTAATATTAAAGACACAGTTTGAACCGTTATAGGAAAAGTCGCAAGCAATGGCCTTAAGGCTTGTGCTTATTGCAATACACATCAACCTCAAAATCAAAAATAGCAGGGTCTGCTATTACAACAAGTGATTCGTCACAAATATTACAACAAGATCTTTCTTCATGCTTTAACCAGCGATTATAGTGAAGTTTACTTATATTAATGTGATTGGTGGCATAGGCGATTGGATCTTCCAAATAATCTATTATTTGATCTGGCTTAATATTAATGTGCCCAATACCATGATGGTGCACCACACTGATCATATCTTGCGCAGACATTTTTCCAGTAATAGTTTCAATAGTATTAATATCGTATTGATCGTTAATTTCTTTATCGTTGAGCCATTGGCTACTTGCGGAGTCGTTATTTTCTGATGCTAGCTTTAATCGTAATATTTCATTAGTTAACTGCAGTTCACGATTCTTCATACTTAGCATTTCGTTTTGCCGGCGTAAAACTTGTAGGTCTACTTTATTATCTAAAGATTTAGAACCGCCAGCCTGGGATACCTTAGTTTGAGCTGAGTTCACCAATCGTTCATTTAATAAACGCAGCTGCTCTGTTTCTTGCTGAAGCTGTTGTAATTCATTTCGGTATAAAGCTGATTCATTCCTAAAGTCGCGACATAGCTTATCAACACCCTCTAAGTTTTCCGCAAGTTCGTCTACACTTACTTTTGATAAATCTAAAGACACCATAGAATCATCAAACTCAGCTAAATAGCTTTCTAAAGATCTTTTTATCGCGCTAAAATGATTTGCGCTAGGGTCCCACAAGTTATCCTGATGCAGAGATATTGAACACTGACTGCGGCAGGCCAATCGAATACGACCTCCCCCTAAGTTTGGACCCCGGCTGGCTGTATTAGAAAGTCTCTCTAGTGGCAAACGCCAGCCTTCGGTACAGTACCCATGTAAATTCAAAGGCAATATAAATAAAACGATAGATTGTATTAACTGGCTTTGATTGGCCAGTACATAAGCGGCATAAACCTGACCTTGTCGATTGTCTACAGGGCGCTCTAAATCAACCACCATTTCAAATTCATCAGCCGTTAATATATCAGTTATAACTTTACCTTCAAACAGACAATAAGCTTCAATCTGCCTAGGTATAACGGAAGAGGATGATAACTTTTGCATGCCAGTGACCATATAAATAACCTTTTAAGATTATTGATTTTAGGTCAGAAAATCATTATAAGTTGTGACTAATTTATCATTATGGGTTCATTATTTAGGTATTTATTATTATGGTGAAGAGAATCACAAAAATGAAATAAAGGTTAGAGAAGTGATTAAAATAGGCTACACAGGATAGCTAATTAAGCCGTTTTATAATATAAAAACCTCACCATACTTCTATAATGAGGTTTTAATCATTTAAACTTACCGTTAGATGACCGCTGTTAGCTCGGTGGCTTGTTTTATGGCGCGCTTAGCATCAAGTTCAGTTGCTTTATAAGCGCCACCAATTAAATGCACAGACAGGCCTGCAGCGGCTAGCTCGTCTTGCAATTCACGCTGGGGCTCTTGGCCTGCACATACAATCACATTATCCACCTCTAAAAGCTTAATAACGCCATCAATTTCAATATGAAGGCCTTGCCCGTCAATTTTTATGTAGTTAACATTATTCATCATTTGCACATTCTTGTGCTTCAACGTTGTGCGATGAATCCAGCCCGTGGTTTTACCTAAACCAGCGCCCACCTTGGTCGCTTTACGCTGCAATAAAAACACATCTCTAGCTGGCGCCTCGACGTCAGGCATTGCAGTTAAACCACCGGGCGAAGAAACAGTGAGGTCCACGCCCCACTCTTTCATAAACTCGTCTTTATTTAACGATGGTGAGGTTTTTCCATGAACTAAAAATTCTGACACATCAAAACCAATTCCCCCTGCACCCATCACCGCAACACGCTTACCAACATGCTTTTTATCACGGAGAACATCTAGGTAGTTCATCACCATTGGGTGATCAATGCCTTCTAAATCAGGCATTCTAGGGCTAATACCAGTAGCCAATAATACTTCATCAAAACCAGAATCAATTAAACTTTTAGCGGTAACCCTTGTATTTAATTGTAAATTAACCTTTGTTTTTTTAATCATACTGCCAAAATAGCGGATAGTTTCAAAGAACTCTTCTTTCCCAGGAATTTGCTTGGCAACATTAAATTGGCCACCAATTTCAGCTGCACTGTCGAATAATGTTACATCATGGCCTCGTCCTGCTGCCGTGGTCGACGCAGCTAAACCTGCGGGTCCAGCACCCACTACCGCAATTTTCTTTTTAGTGGTTAACGGCTGATTAATTAATATAGTTTCGTTGCATGCATAAGGGTTTACTAAGCAAGATACTTCACCACCACTAAACACATGGTCCAAACACGCTTGATTACAGCCTATACAGGTATTAATTTCATCAGCCTTGCCTGCTGCGGCCTTAGTAACAAAGTACGGGTCAGCTAGCATTGGTCTCGCCATAGAAACCATATCAGCCTTGCCTTCTGCGATAATTGCATTTGCCACTGCGGGGTCGTTAATACGATTAGTGGTTATAAGCGGAATGCTTATTTCTTTTTTCATTCGCGCTGTTACTTCGACAAATGCAGCACGGGGAACACTCGTAGCTATTGTTGGAACGCGGGCTTCATGCCAACCAATACCTGTATTGATAATAGTCGCACCGCATTTTTCAATTTCTTTACCCAGGTAAACCACTTCGTCCCAAGTACTGCCGTCTTGAACTAAGTCGAGCATCGATAGGCGATAAATGATAATAAATTTTTCGCCTACCGCCCTGCGGGTACGACGAACAATTTCTGTTGCTAAGCGAATGCGGTTTTCATAACTTCCACCCCAGCGGTCAGTTCGCTTATTAGTATGCTTTACAATAAATTGATTAATAAAATACCCTTCAGAACCCATTACCTCTACGCCATCGTATCCAGCCTTTTGTGCCAACAAAGCACAGTTAACAAAATCTTGAATCTGTTTTTCAATACCTTCTTCGTCTAACTCGATTGGTGGAAATGGATGAATGGGTGACTTAACCGCTGAAGCAGAAACAGACTTATGGCTATAAGCATATCGGCCTGTATGCAAGATTTGCATACAGATTAATGCCCCCTCAACTTGGTGAACAGCAGAGGTAACTATTTTATGATTAGCTACCTCTTCGTCATTTACTAAAATAGCGCCCCCTTGTATGGCAACACCCTCTGCATTTGGACCAATACCACCGGTAACTATAATGCCCACACCACCTTCAGCACGCTGGCGAAAATATTCAGCCTGACGCGCCCAACCCCCTTTGCGCTCTTCTAACCCTGTGTGCATAGAACCCATCAAAACGCGGCTGCGAGCTTTGACAAAACCCAGGTCAAGTGGCTCTAATAAATGCTCATATTGGCTCATTTAAATTTCTCTTATCAATTAAATTAAAACAATTTTATGCTGCTATTAATTGCAGCTTTAGATCCTGCTTCGCTTTGTTATGTTTAGGTCTTATTATTTTTTAACCTTAACTAGCCTACACAATAAATTTCCTGTTATTATTTAACCATATCCCAGATGAACAAATAACTAACTATTTATGACAATCAACCTAATAAATACTGCCAGTCCATGGTGACTATATGAAACTTGGAGACATATCCGTTAGTTATGCACGAGGGTTGTTAAATACCGTTAAAAAGCTAGGAGGCGATTCAGATGCTCTTCAGCAACAGTTTAGCCTATCCGATAATAAACTTGGACAACCCGACGGAAGAATTAGCATCGCTAGATACATGCGCCTAGGGTTCAGCGGTATCGAGCTTACGGGGAGACCCGATCTAGGTCTTGAAATGGGCAAAGGAGTTA
>JBLHVV010000098.1:0-11841 GCA_047628755.1 Crocinitomicaceae bacterium
AAAAATTAATGAGGTGGCGATTAATGCTGCTTTTTTCATAATTCTGTCTCTTTAGATGCAGTGATTTTAGCGTAAACCCAACCGCCAACAGCACCAGCGAGTGCAAAACTCAAAAGCCCTAAAGGAGAACGAGTTCCTGCTATTGGTGTTATTAAAAGTATGGCCTTGATAATAAGTAGAGTTGAGATAAGAGCAGTGGCCCCCGCTATAATATGCCAAACTGTTCGATTACCGCCTACAAAGCGATAGCCTAAGCCCACAACAGTAAAACCAATAATAAAGCAGATCGCAGTAACAGGAACCAACGCAGTCAATATATATAGATCGTTAACCGTCATTGAAAGCCGTGTAGCCAGAGAAATATCTACATTAATAGACATCAGGCTTGCGATTACTGATTGTGTGGAAAATATAGATCCTAATATAGAGGTGACGAATGCTGCTGCTATTAAAGCACCTATGTTTTGCATAAATTTGGGCATAGTGAGTTTGACTCTTTAGGTTTTACTGAGTTTAAGTCGAATGTTATTCAAAATGCTAACACACCGCCTTAAGCTCCGCAAAACCTAAAAAACGAAACTAAAAAATGTCTTAATTTAACTCCACTAATGGCTCAAGCTTCGCTATATTAGCTACTCTAAAAATAACAAAATAAGGTATCCCCCATGGCGCTTAAAAGCACCTTCAGCAAAGTCTTTGCAGGCCTAGCTATAATTTTAATTGCTGTAGCTGGCATATTTACCACTGAAATTAAGCAGCTATATAATACCGTTACTTTATTTGATGAAGACGTAATTGTTCATAACTTTTCTAATATGGTGGACGTTACGCCATTTAAAACCATTGCACGCACAGGACCGGTAGACGAATTTGGCAAGGCACCACAAGGTCTACCAGCCAGCTTTATGTTTGATGGAAAAGACATGGCAATGGATGATTTTTTAACCCACACAGGAGCGACCTCTTTAGTAGTGGTTAAAGATAACAATATTACGTTTGAAGGTTATTACCAAGGAACAGAAGAATTTGATCAGCGCATTTCTTGGTCTATGGCCAAAAGCTATTTAAGTGCACTGTTTGGAATTGCAGTAGACGAAGGTTTTATTAAAGACTTAAATGTACCAGTAACCGACTATGTGCCCTCACTAATTGGCAGCGGTTACGATGGAGTCACCATTAAAAATGTTTTACAAATGTCCAGCGGTGTTTATTTTAATGAAGACTATGGTGACTTTAACAGCGATATAAATCGCTTTGGTCGTGTTATGGCATTGGGCGGCAGCTTCGATGATTTTGCAGCAACGCTTTCTTCTGATCGTGAGCAAGGTACTTATATGCATTACGTGAGTATTGATACTCATGTTATTGGTATGGTATTGAGAGCGGCTACTGGCCGAAGTATTGAAGATTACTTTAACGAAAAGCTTTGGTCCAAATTGGGTACCGAAAGAGACGCTATTTATATGACCGACTCTACTGGCGAGCCCATGGTTCTTGGTGGCCTGAACATAATTACACGAGACTATGCACGCCTGGGCAAGCTTTATCGGGATAAGGGCATGTTGAACGGCCTGCAAATTGTGCCTGCACAATGGATCGAAGACAGTGTTACACCTGATGCACCGCACCTAATGCCCGGTAAACGTGATACCTCAGACAGCAAAATGGGTTATGGCTATCAGTGGTGGATTCCAGACAATCCTAAACAAGAATTCATGGCGCTAGGTATCTACGGTCAACATATTTATGTGAACCGTGAATTCAATGTGGTGATTGTAAAAAACAGTGCCGACAGACAGTTCATGGATAATGGATACCAGCATTCTGACATTGCCATTGAAGCCTACCGCGAAATTGCAAAGAACCTTAAATAACATTTATTAAATAGACAAAAGCCCGCATGATCTTTTAAACAACAGTAATCAGACGGGCTTTTAAAAATATTTGTATATTAATAAACCACTAATTTTAAACCGTTTTGTTTTTTTGCTTTTCCATTTCTTGCTTCGATTTGAAATATTGATCGGGCAAGCGCCCCGTTGCAAACTGCGCCACCATTACCCAGTCAGAAGCTAAGCTATACAATGGGTACTGGAAAGTAGCTGGCTTATTATGCTCGAAGAAAAAATGCCCCACCCATGCGAAGCCGTAGCCTAAAATTAATAAAGTCCATAAATATGAGTATTGAGAAGTGGCAATAATATATCCCAACGCACTTAATACCAAAGTGCTGCCAATATAATGCAAGGTTCGACAGACTGGATTACTGTGCTGCTCTAAATAAAACGGATAAAACTCTTTAAAACTTGAAATACGCTGTTCGCTCATCTTAAGCCCTCTGGCATTGCCATTATTATAGTTTGATAACATATTACCTATTACTCATTATGCAAGTATAGGTTGTAAAACCTACTGGTATTTTGAGACGGGAAACTCGCTTTGGAGGACATTCGAGCATTAAAAGAGCGCGATCTAACCGATACATCTAATTTTTAAATATTACAGTGCTAATTTTTAGAACCAAACCTATACAAGATTGTTTATAGTTAGCGTATCAACAACGGGGCATGCCAAAATGAATCAGTTCAAGCCATTTCAGAAATTTTTACACTGGACCACTGGCATTACCATTTTAGGTTTGTTTGGCTTGGGATATTGGATGCGCACGTTAGACTATTACAACAGTTGGTACCAAACAGCCCCAGATATACATAAGGCTGTAGGCGTTATTTTAATTTCGGTGATGACGTTGAGATTCATATTAAAAATCACATACCCAACGCCAGAACCATTAGCAACTCACAAACCCTGGGAAATAAAGAGCGCCCATATCGTCCATATGGCTATGTATTCTTTAATACTGATTATTATGGCATCAGGGTATTTAATTAGTACCGCGGACAATCGGGGCATCGACGTATTTGGTCTATTTGAAGCGCCTTCATTATTTATCGCCTTTGAGGAACAAGAAGACATAGCAGGGTTCATACATGAATGGTGCGCTTATGTGCTCATGGGGCTAGTTGCCATACACGCTGGTGGTGCGTTAAAGCATCACTTTATAGATAAAGATAATACCCTTAGACGCATGCTGTAGTTGCGTTTAATTCTTGCTAAAAACTGTAACAATCATCAACCAAAATACAAAAGGAATAGAAATGAATAATACAATTAAAATTATTGGTGCCGTATTAGCACTCACATTAAGCAGTGCTGTATTTTCTGCTGAGACCTATCAAATTGATAAGAAAGGCATGCATGCTTCTATTCAATTTAAAATTAAGCATCTTGGGTACAGCTGGTTAACCGGTCGTTTTAATGACTTTGATGGCACCATTGTTTATGATGAAAAGTCACCTACTGCGTCTAGTGTCAACGTAACAATTAAAACAGCCAGTGTTGATTCTAATCATGCAGAACGCGATAAGCATTTACGTGACGAAGATTTCTTAAATGTGAGTAAGTATCCAACGGCTTCTTTTAAAAGCACAAACATAGTCAGTAAAGGTGAAGGTAAAGCGGATATTACTGGTGACTTAACTCTTAACGGCGTAACCAAAGCCGTGACGATCGCAACAATTGAAATTGGTGCAGGTAGCGATCCTTGGGGGGGATTCCGTCGGGGCTTTGAAGGTACAACAGAAATTGCACTGAAGGACTTCAATATTAATTTTAATCTTGGCCCTGCTTCTGAAAAAGTATTATTAGAGCTTAATGTAGAAGGCATTCGTCAGTAACCTCCCACTTTAAACAGATCAACACAAAAAAACGCCGCTTATAAGCGGCGTTTTTTTGTAGCTAACAATGCATCAAATATTACTTAGCACTCACATCAGATATTTTATTCTTTCTATTTAATATCCAAGCGAACAACGCCCCAGTAATAAACATTACAATACTGTAAGTAGAAGCCGCTATGGCCATCTCTTCACTTTTCAATAATGTCAAAGCAATAACGATTGCAAGTGTTCCATTTTGAAAGCCCACCTCAATACCAATAGCCTTACTTTGAGCGTCGTTTAATTTAGCTAGCTTAGCTGCTCCATAACCTACAAGCATACAAACTAGATTAAGAATTAAAGTGGCCAAACCCGCTTGTGCAATATAGCTTCTCATTTGATCAAGGTTACCAACAATAATTCCAATTACGATCAAAAACAAAAATACCATAGAAAATATTTTTACCGGCTGCTCAGCTTTTTTTGAAATAACAGGATTAAAATGATTGATAATCATTCCCACAACTATAGGCACTATAGTAATTGCCACTAATTGGATAATCGTTTGAACCACAGGAAGATGGATATATTCTTCTTGCCCCATAAATATATCCATGAACATGACAATTAACAAAGGCACTGTAAAGGGCGCAACCAAACTAACAATAGAAGTGAGCGTTACAGAAAGTGCAATGTCGCCCTTTGCTAGGTAAGTATACAAGTTTGATGTGGTGCCACCTGGGCACAAAGACAAAATCATCATCCCCACTGCCAAGGCGCCAGTCATGCCGAACATTAAGACAATCCCATAAGCCAACAGTGGTAAAACTAACATTTGTGCTACTAAACCTAAAATTACGGCTTTGGGTTTTATAATTACCATTTTAAAATCCACAGGCCGTAAAGCTAAGCCCATGCCAAGCATTATGATAAATAACGATACTGGCAGTATTATGGTGGTAAGAACGTCTGCTTGCATACAATCTCTCCTGCGACTTTTTATTATTATTTCGACACTAATATTAGTTAGAGCTTAGCCACAATAATATAAAGAACCAATAGCCTTGTATCTAAATGGCCCAAATTGCCATGTTATTGTCTGCCACACCCATTTAGTTAATTTGATATATATTGAGCAGGCAAAAAAAAAGCGAAACCAGTAAGTTTAATTAAAAACCTCTGATTCCGCTTTTTAAAACATAGATCACAGCATTAAAGCACTGGAATCTAAGCTATAAATTAAGTATTACTTAGTGCTGATGACCGCCAGCGCCGTGCACATGACCGTGCTCGATCTCTTCTTCAGAAGCATCGCGTATTTCTTTAATTTCGCCGTTAAACGTTAAAGGAACACTTGCTAAAGGATGGTTAGCGTCAACTGTTACCGTTTTTTCGTCTACTGCTTTAACTTCAACAACAACAGGACCTTGTGGGCCGTCTGCAGTAAATTCCATACCTACAGAAATATCATCGATACCTTGAAACATTTCACGAGGAACTTGCTCAAGTAAGCTTTCATCGCGAACACCATAACCTTCTTCAGGCGAAACCGTTACTTCGTATTTGTCGCCAACGGCTTTGCCTGTTAAAGCCTTTTCTAAACCAGGAACAAGATTGTCAAAACCGTGAAGGTATAACAACGATTCGCCACCTACAGACGTTTCAATTAACTCGCTGGTATCAGCATTTTTTACAGTGAACTCAATTGTCACTACTTTGTTTTTTTCAATTGTCATGGGGGGTCCCTACTCAGCAACACGCTTAATCTTTTGATGTCTTTTATATAAATAAATCCACTTAATAAAATTAAGTGGATTATATATTTAAAACCGTAGCGATACCGCAGGGTATCACTGCTCGATTTTATTAGTCTTGCATGCCTTTAAGCGTCAATTTAATTCGACCCTTATTATCAACATCTAAAACTTTAACTTTAATCATCTGCCCTTCGGTTAGGTGATCTGCAACATTTTCTACACGCTCTTCAGCAATTTGAGAAATATGTACAAGACCATCTTTACCAGGAAGAATATTAACAAACGCACCAAAGTCTACGATTTTGTTTACTCGGCCTTCGTAGATCGTTCCTACTTCGGCTTCAGCTGTTACCGCTTCAAACATACCTTTAGCTTTTTCTGCAGCCACTTTTGTTAGTGCAAAAATACTGATAACGCCTGTGTCGCCGATGTCTACGTCAGCGCCAGTTTCGTCACAAATACCACGGATAGTTGCGCCGCCTTTACCAATCGCTTCAGCAATTTTGTCTGAAGGGATTTTTAATGTTAGGTAAGTTGGAGCATTGTCAGGCATTTGATCGCGATGCTTAGGCATAACTTCGTTCATCTGCTTAAGAATGGTCATACGCGCATCAAGCGCTTGGCCCAGTGCAATTTCCATAATTTCTTCAGTAATACCTTGGATTTTAATGTCCATTTGAAGAGCGGTAATGCCTTTTTCAGATCCTGCTACTTTAAAGTCCATGTCACCTAGATGATCTTCGTCACCTAAAATGTCAGTAAGAACTGAGAAGCGATCGCCTTCTTTAACAAGACCCATTGCGATACCAGCAACTGGTGCTTTTATTGGTACGCCAGCGTCCATCAATGCAAGTGAAGCTGAGCATACTGATGCCATTGAAGACGATCCGTTAGATTCGGTAATTTCAGAAACAACACGCACAGTGTATGGAAAATCCTCTACGCTTGGCATCATAGCTTGAACACCACGACGAGCTAAACGACCATGGCCAACTTCACGACGGCCAGGTGCGCCCATACGACCACATTCGCCTACCGAGTAAGGAGGGAAGTTATAGTGGAACATGAAGTTGTCTTTAATGACTTCGTGTAAAAATTCAACCGTTTGAGCATCACGAGTAGAACCCAATGTTACGGTACCAATAGACTGCGTTTCACCACGAGTGAACAATGCAGAACCGTGAGTACCTTTAAGAACATTTACTTGGATGTTCAGGTCACGTACAGTTTTGTTGTCACGGCCATCGATACGAGGCTCGTTAGAAACGATACGTTCACGTACCACTTCTTTTTGCATTTTTTTAAACAGTTTAGAAATGTCTTCAGAATTGTCTTCGTCGCCATCTTTTAATAGTTTTGCTTTAATATCAGCGTTAATAGCATCAATTTGAGCATAACGATCCATCTTGTCACTGGTTTGGTAAGCGGCTGTTATGCCGGCAAGACCCACTGTTTTCATTTCTTCATAAAGCGCAGTGTTAGTAGCTGGAGCAGTCCACACCCATTTTTCAGTGGCGTCTTCAGCTGCAAATTCTTTAACAGCGTTGATAACACATTGGTATTCTTCGTGTGCAAACAAAACACCGCCTAGCATTTCATCTTCGCTTAATTCTAGCGCGTCAGATTCAACCATTAATACTGCATCAGAAGTACCGGCTACAACCATGTCTAATTCAGAAGTTTTTAGCTGCTCGAAAGTTGGGTTAAGTACATAACCACCTTCACGAGTATAAGCCACTCGAGCGGCACCAATGGGTCCGTCAAAAGGAATTCCTGATACAGCCAGTGCAGCAGACGCACCAATCATTGCAGCAATGTCTGGATCATTTTCTGTGTCGGCAGACATTACTTGAAGAACAACCTGTACTTCATTCATGTAACCAGCAGGGAAAAGTGGGCGTATTGGACGGTCAATTAAACGACTTGTTAATGTTTCTTTTTCGC
This sequence comes from Crocinitomicaceae bacterium, assembly GCA_047628755.1. Taxonomy (GTDB): domain Bacteria; phylum Pseudomonadota; class Gammaproteobacteria; order Pseudomonadales; family Oceanobacteraceae; genus Bermanella. The sequence continues at coordinate 7,421 of JBLHVV010000098.1, forward strand.
TTGGACGGTTTTCACGCTTTATATAACCACCGGGGATTTTGCCCGCTGCGTAATATTTTTCTTGATAGTTAACCGTTAGTGGGAAAAAATCTTGTCCAGGACGTAATGTTTTTTTACCCGTTACTGCACAAAGAACCTGAGTATCACCCATGGTTACTAGTACAGCACCGTTTGCTTGACGAGCAATACGTTGAGTTTCTAACGTAACTTCTTGATTACCAAACTTGAAGGTTTTGGTTACAGGAGTCAGATTTAGCATAGTCTTCCTTTTATATCTTGTGATAACTAAAAATATTTTGTTTGTATTTCCAAGCATTGGCCCTTTAATAACGGCCTGCCCGTGCAAGCAGAAAAAGGCAAATGGTTAGAAACACCGAACAAAATTCTTAATGAGTATTTAGTTATTATTATCTTCTATTCGAATCTACGCCATTTTAGCTAATGCATTACTGCTAATAGGTACTGACGCTTTTTCGCGGGCCATCCCGCTTCCTACTCACTCATATAATGCATGAGCTTTTACTTGTTATGGTAACTAGCATATAGCAAAAACCCCCAATTTCTGGGGGCTTAGGCTTTTGACTAATCTTAGCGACGTAGACCTAGACGCTTGATTAGAGAAGAGTAACGAGCAATGTCTTTACCCTTTAAGTAATCCAACAATTTACGACGTTGATTTACCATGCGAATCAAACCACGACGTGAATGGTGATCCTGCTTGTTTTCTTTGAAGTGAGACTGAAGACCGTTAATGTTGTTAGTCAATAGCGCAACCTGAACTTCAGGAGAACCCGTATCACCTTCAGCCGTTTGGTATTCTTTAACGATCGCTGCTTTTACTTCTGCGTTTAAAGCCATGAGATATTCCTCGTAGTATATGCATTAAAATTAAGGGTCACCACCGTGCATATAAACAGCGGGACTGCCTGCCACAAACTTATTATCTACTGGCTTTCAGCCAATATATGATTGAGTTCAGGGACTTTTAACAGACGCTTAGGGGCAATTACCCCTTGAGCATTCAACTCTCCAATCCCCAGCAATAGATCATACTGGTTTTTTCGGAGGCGTAATTGTACCTGAGGCAGTGCCTCTCCACCAGTATTTACTGTAGTAATTGCTCGCCCAAATTGTAAGTCTTTGGCCTGCTCTAGCGTAACCTCAACAATAGGAATCGATTCGATCGCCGTATGGGTTGGAATCAATTCTGCGTCCATATTGGTATAATCGGTCTCTGGAGTCGATTCTTCCTGACCTTTTAGCTTAATAATGTCTTCAATTGTAATCATCATATCCGCATCATATGGCCCTGCTGCCAACCGGCGTAATACCGCAACATAGCCCATTGTGCCTAAGGCTTTAGACACGTCTTCAGCTAGAGATCTAATGTAGGTGCCTTTTGAGCAAGTTATGTCTAAATCCAGGTAATCATCACCAAAACCAATCAATTCTAGATTGTGGATAGTCACTTGGCGCGCCTTAGACGCAATATCAAACTCCACACCTTCACGGGCCAGCTCGTACAACTTTTTGCCCTGATGCTTCAAAGCACTGTACATAGGTGGAACTTGAGTGATTTCACCACGATACTGTGACAATGCTGTTTCAATGCTTTCTCTGGTTAAAACAGGGATGGGAGAAGTAGCAACCACTTTACCCTCTACATCAGCAGTGTCCCGAGTTTCACCCAGCTGAACTCTCGATGTATAGCGTTTATCACTGTCTAATAAGCGTTGACTAAATTTAGTGGCTTCGCCCAAACAAATAGGCAGTACACCTGTGGCAATAGGGTCTAAAGCACCTGTATGGCCAGCTTTTTGTGCCTGATACAGCCATTTTACTTTTTGTAAAACGCCGTTAGAGGTCATGCCAGAAGGTTTATCTATTACTAGAATGCCGCTAATTTCGCGGCCTTTGCGTTTACGGGCCATAATGACTACTCGTCACCGCCTCGTTCTTTATCTTCATTTACGGCTTTGTTAATTAGGTTAGTTAACTTAACACCTCGGTTTAACGCCACGTCATAATGAAAACGTAATAACGGAGTCATGCGAGTGGTCATTACTTGAGAAAGCTCAGTGCGTAAAAAACCTGCCATATCTTTTAATACGGCTTCTGTTTCTTTAATGGTGGCATCGTCTGCTTCAACCATTCCAGGCTTCATAACTGTAAAGTAAATATCTGCGTAGCCTAGGTCGCTGGCCACTTTAATGGCGTTAAGCGTCACGATACCCAAACGAGGATCTTTTACTTGAAATTGCAGCATTTGTGCAAGATCACGCTTTATTTGCTCACCCAAGCGTTGGGTTCGACTGTAATCTTTTGGCATTTTTTTTACATCTCTTTAAAACAACTAAACCGCCTAGTGACTTTTAACGATCACGTGGGCGGTTTTTTTTATTGAGCCGCCATACATTTATATATGGTGGCTAATACGTTCATTGTTAGTCAATGGTACGCGCAAACTCTTTAACGTCAAAGACTTCGATCTGATCGCCTTCTTGAACGTTATTGTAGCCTTTAACGCCGACACCACATTCTGTACCGTTGCGAACTTCTTGTACGTCATCTTTAAAGCGACGTAGTGACTCAAGCTCACCTTCAAATACAACAACGTTGTCACGTAATACGCGTATGCGTTTATTACGATGCAAAGTACCTTCGGTAACCATACAACCAGCAATGTCGCCAAATTTAGGTGAACGGAATACTTCACGTACAAGTGCGATACCCACGATCTCTTCACGTAATTCAGGAGCAAGAAGACCAGACATAGCTTGTTTAACATCATCAATTAAATCGTAGATGATACTGTAATAGCGCATATCTAAACCGTTTGTTTCAACAACACGCTTAGAAGCGGCGTCTGCACGAACGTTAAAGCCAAATAGTACGGCTTTAGAAGCAAATGCTAAGTTAGCATCTGTTTCTGTAATACCGCCTACACCACTAGAAACGATGGTCACTTTAACTTCATCAGTAGACAGCGACTGTAGCGCTCCAACTAATGCCTCTAAAGAACCTTTCACATCTGTTTTAACAACAATATTCAAGCTTGAAGCTTCAGCTGCACCGCTCATATTGAATAGTGCGTCTAATTTAGCGGCTTGCTGTTTCGCTTGGAAAACTTCTTTTTCTTTCGCGAATCTAAGACCAGCTACTTCACGAGCACGTTTTTCACTCTCTGCCACTATAAATTGGTCACCTGCGCCAGGAGGCGTCGCTAACCCCAGTATTTCTACTGGAATAGATGGACCTGCAAAATCGATAGGCTTGCTGTTTTCATCGAGCAGCGCACGCACACGACCAATAGAAGTGCCCGCCAATACGATGTCGCCTTTCTTAAGCATACCGTTTTGTACAAGCAAGGTTGCAACTGGACCACGGCCTTTATCAAGACGAGATTCCACGACAACACCTGATGCTGGGCCATCGGCAACGGCCGTTAGCTCAAGTACTTCAGATTGAAGCAATACAGCTTCTAATAGCTCTTCAATGCCTTCACCGCTATGGGCTGAAACAGGAATAAACTGCGTATCACCGCCCCAGTCTTCTGGCACAACACCTTTTGCTGATAGCTCGTTTTTAACGCGATCTGGGTCAGCTGACTCTTTATCCATTTTGTTAATTGCAACAACAATCGGCACGCCTGCTGCTTTCGCATGCTGAACAGCTTCTTCTGTTTGAGGCATTACACCATCATCTGCTGCAACTACCAGGATTACGATGTCAGTTGCTTGAGCACCACGGGCACGCATTGCGGTAAATGCGGCGTGTCCTGGTGTATCAAGGAATGTCACCATACCTTTGTCTGTTTCTACGTGGTAAGCACCAATATGCTGTGTAATACCGCCGGCTTCGCCGCTGGTCACACGAGTGGTACGAATGTAATCAAGCAGTGATGTTTTACCATGGTCAACGTGACCCATTACCGTAACAACAGGAGCGCGTGTTACTTGCTCGCCTTCGTAGTCAGATTCTTTTAAGAAGCTGTCTTCGATGGCATTATCACTTACTTGTACATATTTATGACCCATTTCTTCGATTACTAGAATCGCAGTATCCAAATCTAAGATTTGGTTAATGGTAGCCATTACACCAAGCTTCATAAGCTCTTTAATTACTTCACCAGCTTTAACGGCCATACCTTGAGCAAGATCGCCCACTGTAATGGTTTCGCCTTTTAACTCAACTTCGCGAATAATTGGCGCTGTTGGTTGCTGGAATTGATGCTCTGCATCGTCACTAGGACGGCGCTTGCCACGGTTTTTTGCATCGTCGTTATCACGACGTTTACCAGCACCACGGCCTTTACCACCGCGATCGCCAAAACCACGACCTTTTTCTTTGTCTTTGTTACGGAACTCTTTTTTCTTGCCACTGCGATCATCGCTAGATGGTGAAGAAGGAGCACCACGACC
>JBLHVV010000099.1:0-11794 GCA_047628755.1 Crocinitomicaceae bacterium
TTAACTGAAAAACGCTCGGCAATTCTCAAGCACAGTCCTCTTTCTATCTTATTAGTTTGTCACCAAACGTTTGCTGGCCGTTTTGTAACTCATTTATGTGGGGGCCCTAAATACGGTATTCATGTTGGTACAGCTGCAATAATAAACACAAAAACAGAGGTATTCTCGGCTCAATGTGGCACTTTAATAGACACCTACAAAGATTAATACTGACTTTTATTTTACTGCTTCTAAGCACAGCCAGTTTTGCAGACGTAGCCAGTGGCTTACTTTGGAGAATACATAAACCCCAGCACCCTGTTAGTTATTTGTTTGGCACCATTCATGTGGATGACAAGCGAGTAAAGCGTCTCAATAAAAACATCAAACACCGCTTCAATGAATCTAAAACCCTTTGCTTAGAGATATTGCCCAACATACAGACTCGGCAGAGTATTGGTTTAGCTATGTTATTACCTGAAGATGTGTTTTTAGATGATGTGCTAGGTGAGTCATTATTTAATCGTGTGAGCCTAGCGATGAACAAAAAAGGAATGACTCCCTTAGAAACTATTCGGCTAAAACCTTGGGCGGCAATGATTTTACTGAGCAGACCAGAGAGCCAAGGTGGTTATGCACTTGATGAGCAGTTGTATCATTGGGGAGTAGATCAAGATAAAAAGCTATGTGCACTTGAGTCGTTATCTGAACAGCTTGAAATATTTGATCATCTCAGTCATCAGGATCAAATATCTCTATTGATCGATACGCTAGATAACTCAACAGCTATAAAAGATTTGAACGAGGAATTAATTCAATTCTATTTATCAGGAAATCTAGATAATATTTATCAGCACAGTTTAAAAATGGAAAGTAGTAATAGTGAGCTTGCCATTAGATTGCGAGAACGATTAATTGATCAAAGAAATAATATCATGGCAGATAGGTTAGTATCGGTGTTCCATGAAGGCTATGCATTCGTTGCGGTGGGTGCACTCCATTTACCAGGTAAGCAAGGACTATTGCAATTGTTAAGAGAAAAAGGTTTTATAGTCACAACACCGACTATGTCAGTGAGCCCTTGGTAATGCATCGATAATGTTTAACGGGCTACAAGAAACTAGTGAAAATTCTGAGAAAATTATGCAAAAAGACATTATTCATTTTTCACATGCTAATGGATTTCCATCGCTTAGTTATCGCGTGATGTTAGATGCCCTGTCAAAAACTTATGACGTACGCTGGATTGACCAGCTCGCTCATCACCCCGACTTTCCTGTGACTAATAATTGGCCTTATTTAGCTGACGAATTAATTGATTATTTTGAAAAAAATTATGACTGTCCAGTTATCGCCGTAGGTCATAGTTTAGGTGGAGTCATCAGTTTTATGGTTGCCAAGCAGCGGCCAGATCTAATTAAGCAAGTAATTTTACTCGACTCTCCTATTGCTGATGTGATTGGGTCTATAGCATTAAAAATTGCTAAAAAAATTGGTGCTATGGATCGAATTACTCCAGCTGGTAGAACAGAAGGGCGACAAGAGACCTGGGATAGTTATGATCAAGCGATTGAGTACTTTAGGGGCAAGTCACTGTTTAAGCGGGTAGATAATCGTTGTTTGCAAGACTATGTGACTCATGGAACAGCCCCATGGAATAATGGTATTAAATTAACCTTTAATGCCGATACTGAAATTAGTATTTATAGAACTTTACCCGATAATTTGCAGCAAGGAAAAAAACGCTTAACAGTTCCTTCCGCTTTGATTTATGGAGCTAATAGTAAAGTAGTTGGGCCTTCTCGTCTTAGCTATATGAAAAATAAAGTGGGTGTATATATAGACGAAATGGAAGGCGGTCATCTATTTCCATTGGAATATCCAGAAGCTACGGCTAAAAAAATAGAGCAAACTATAGTGTATCTTTCTAATGAAAAATGAAATTACCATAAATATTAAAGGGATTAATATACAGTGCCTGAAATGGGGTAATCCAGCAGGTGAGTCTATATTATTACTGCACGGTTGGTTAGACAATGCCGCTAGCTTCTCAAATTTAGCACCCTTATTAGAACAATATAACGTGGTGGCGGTTGACCTGCCAGGGCATGGTTTAAGTGAACACTGGCCGAGTCATGGGCATTATCATTTTTGGGCTGGAGTAGAAGATATAGAGTTGATTTTAGACCAACTGGGCTGGCAGCAATGCCATATAGTGGGGCATTCTATGGGGGCTGCTATGGCCACCCTGTATGCGGGTACATTTCCTGACCGTATGTTGTCATTAACACTAATTGAAGCTATAGGGCCATTAGCAGGAGATGCTGACGGAACTCCAGAGCGTGTGGCTCAGTCTATTGAGCAAATGAAATCACACAATCCACTGCAATCTCATAAGCCCAGCATCGACCCGTTTATAAAGGCCAGACTCAAAGGTCATTTAAAATTGTCAGAAGCTTCGTCTAAATTGATTATGACCCGTTCGGTAAATGAAACGGATGAAGGTTTTAGCTGGAGTAATGATAAGCGGCTAAAGCATACTTCTATGATTAGACTACCAGAAGCGTTTATTGTGTCGTTTATTCAAAGAATTACCTGCCCAGTGTTGGGGGTTTTTGCAACTGATGGGATTTTCAAGGAAGATCATATACAAAGTCGTTGGGATTATATTCAGAACCCTTATAGTCTATTGTGGCTAGACGGAGGGCATCATTTGCATATGGACGGTGACGTTCGACGGATAGCCCAAAACATTAAAACACTTATCGGCTAGCATCTAAAAACGTTAATTTATGTTTAAATAATCTATACTAAGAACTATTATCAATACTAAACACTATTTAGAATACTAATCCGTAGAAGGACTCCAAATGTTACGTCTTATTGTATTAAGTTTAACTCTCCTCTTTTTCCAATCAGCATTTTCTGCATCGCCAGGGCAAATAGCACCTGACTTTAAATTACCAGGTATTAAAACTGGTAATTTAATGAGCCTAAAGAGCCATCGGGGTAAGGTAGTGTATTTAGATTTTTGGGCATCTTGGTGTGGTCCTTGTCGCCAGTCACTGCCGTTATTAAATGAATTACGTAACGAGTTTAAAAACAAGGGCTTTGAAGTTCTAGCAGTGAATCTAGATGAAGATAAAGAAAATGCCAAGGCATTTCTAAAACAATTTCCAGTAAATTATCCTGTATTACTAGATCCAAACGGTAAAGTTCCACAAAAGTATGACGTTCCAGGAATGCCAACTTCATACCTGATTGACCGTAAAGGTAAAATTATAAAAGTACATGTAGGATTTAAAAAGCAAGATATCCATACGATTCGAAAACAGGTTAAGTCATTACTTTAATTTTTACTGACTTCAAGTTACTTGTGAGTAATCATCACTGGTAATTTCTTACGAAATACCCCAAGCTTTTCTAATACTCATATTGGAAAAGCTCATGACTCAATCCTTAGAGCAGATTATTGAAGCTAGAAAGCTTTTATCTCAAACTCGTGTTACTAAAGCAATATTTCCTGATCGGACAAATCATCACAATACTTTGTTCGGGGGTACTGCTTTGCAGTGGATGGACGAAGTGTCATTTATAGCCGCTACTCGTTTTTCTCGTCAAAATATTGTAACTGTAAGTTCAGACAAAATTGACTTTAAGCATCCTGTACCCGGTGGTTCGGTGGTGGAATTAATAGCCCAGGTAGTGGAAGTAGGCCGGAGCAGTATTAGGGTTAAAGTTGATGTTTTTCTTGAAGGTTTATACCAAGATGGTTGTAAAAAAGCGATTACAGGTTTTTTTAGTTTTGTAGCCATTGATGAAGACAGCAAACCTACCTTAGCATTACCAAAAGATTTTCTAGAGCTTCAAAATTTAGAAGATTAATTATGAGTAAAGTTATTTGCTAAAAAGGTGCTTCAGACTCAAAGTGCATACGCTCTCCAGTGAATGGGTGATTTAAATACAACGACCTTGCATGCAAATTTAGTCTGTTTGCCATTCCAAACGCTATATCATGTGCGTAAAAGTAGTCGCCAATAATAGGGTGGCCAATAGCCGACATATGGACTCTTAATTGATGACTTCGGCCCGTATATGGTATTAGTAAAATTCGACAAACTTTTTTAGTTTTATTGTGGTGGTCTTGATTGTATGGGAATACAAAACGGTCTGGGAAAGTGTCGTGTTCTTGATTACTTCTATTGTTACTTATGGCATTTAAGTTTTGATTAGCAGAAATATCTGGTGTTTCATAAGATTCCATTTTCTGCCAATGGGTTAATGCTTGCTTACCATCGGTGTTTACTTCCTGTCTTGGTCTGTTAGGCCAGTCGCATTGTAAAGGTAAATCTATGTGACCTTGAGCACAGGGTAGATTACCGTAAACAACCGCTTCGTAGACCTTAAAAGTCTGACGTTCTTGAAACTGTATCGATAATTTGGATTGTGCTTTTTTATTTAGTCCAAATGCCATTATGCCAGACGTGTACTGGTCAAGGCGGTGTACTTGGCCAATAAACGGGTATTTATCTTGTAAGCGATGGACTACGCTATCATCTAGCGACCCAGGCTGAGACAATAAACCGCTGGGTTTATTTACAACCAGCATGTGCTTATCTTGAAATAATATTTGCATAAAGCCTAACGAAAAAAGAAATGAATATTTAAGCCACTAATACTCACTAAGTTATCAACTTAAAAAGCCACAATAGAATATGCCTAGAAAACTCTGTGATAAATGCCAGCGGCCTTTAAATGTTTGTATCTGCCAGCACCTAGTATCATTAACAGCGCCATGTAATATAGTCATTTTACAGCATCCGTCTGAGCAAAAACAGGCGTTAGCCACCGTGCCTATTCTGAACCGTTGTCTGTCTAATTTAACGGTCATTACTGGTGAAAATCTAACCAATAATTTAACTGTTATTGCTTTACTTGAAAACTCTGACGAGTTAGCAGTGCTATTTCCTACTGATAAGGCTGAGCATTGGTGTTTGAAACTTGCTTATCAAAGCACTCAAATTAATTCTAAAACTGAACAAAAACCACCAAAAACAATTATTGTACTGGATGGTACATGGCGTAAAGCGAAGCTCATTTGGTACAAAAATCCTTGGCTACATACCCTAAGGTCAGTAGTCTTAACGGGTTTGCCTAAAAGTGAATACTTGATTCGTGCTAGTAGTATACAGGGGGGAGTTTCAACATTAGAGGCCGTCATGCACAGCTGCAATTATCTTTCTTGTAGTAATGAATTCAGTATTTTATTAAATCCCTTTAAAGCTATGATTGATTGGCAAGTACAAAAAATGGGCAAAGAAAAATTTCTTGCCCATTATGGATGCACAGATAATTAGCCAGGATATTAATTTAGCCTGCCGCTATTTAATTTATAAAGACTTTTGCTTTGCTACTAACGTGCTTTCAGTGTCGTTATTGAGCCCTAGAATATCATCTTTAAAGTCTCGGCCTACTGGGTTCTTACCAATCCAAATAGACAGCATAGCGTCAAAATATTTTTTACCGGGAATAACACCTTTTACTTCACCGTTAATAGTAATGCGCGTGCCTGTACCTGGAATGTAGTCAAATACAGATTGTTCTCCTGCGTACATTTTTCCGGTGAAGTAACTTAGCATTTGTTCAATCTCATCAGATAAATCCATATGGTCTTCTTCTGATAGGTTTAATAATAGTGCTTCTTGCAGTGCGCTTGCTGTTCTACGAGCACCGACTTTTTTTAGCATAATGTGGAACACCATGCGCTTGTGTGAATCATTTTTTATGATGGTTGAGGGTCTAGTTGAAGGCTCTTCTAGGTAAAGTGCCCCTACGTAAGTCTCGATTAATAGATATAATTCACGTACAGACGCACCATTAAGCTGTAATTCGGGGCGCTCTGCGTTAGCAGGAATGATATTGGGCAATTCAACATTTGAAACGTTATAAGCATGGCTTGATTGAATAAAGAGGGCAGAGCAAAAGAAGCTAACGGCGAACACAATATATTTCATTGAATCACTCTTATTATTGTTATTTATTAATCAATTATTTATACGCTTATGTAGGATCGTATTCAACAGAGTGTTTTATTCATCGGTTATTTTTGAGCAAACATTTGTAAATATTTAATCAACTCTTAATTAATTGGTACTATAGTATTACCTGAAGCGTTTAATCTCACACATTACCTAAATGGGCACCGTTATTTGAATCTGCTTACTTTGATTAATCTTCAGATTCATAAATCCCCCTTGTTTGATGTCTCTAGTCTCAGCATAATGCATGTCCCCAATTTATAAACAGGGGTGGAGTGGGTATGCAGGTTAAAAATTTTTATTGGTATGTGCTAAATAAGCCGTTAGATGCCAATATGGCAGATAAGTTAGAAAAAGCTCCATTTGAGGCCTGTGGTTTGTCGCAGCAGTCGTCGCAGGGTTGGGTAACACCCATTCATGGCGAAGGGTTTGTATACGAGGCCCACGGAGCTCAGCTGTGCATGCTAAAGCAAGAAAAGCGCTTGTTACCTGCTTCTGTGGTTAATGATTACCTACAAGTTAAGGTAGAAGACTTTGAAGCGGCTGAAGGATATTCACCTAGCCGTAAAATACGAATGCAGATGAAAGAAGAGCTAACCCTAGAGTTACTGCCTAAGTCCTTTACTAAGATAAGCAAAATCCCAGTGTTAATTTTCCCTAAGCAAGGCTGGCTGATGGTGTTGGGTGGCAGTGTTAAAACGGCTGACGATACCACTGCATTCATGCGTGAAACCATCAGCAATCTACCAATTTCTTTAATAAATAGCGATGTTAGTCCCAGTCATATGATGACACGCTGGTTAAGTAACCCAAGCGAATTACCAAAAGATTGGCAGTTAGGGGAAGAAGTTGAATTAAAAGACGCTGAAGATGCGATTGTTCGTGTGAAAAACCAAGACTTATTAAGCGAAGAATTAACTGTCCATATGGACGCCGGTAAAATTGTCACTAAGCTTGCACTTATTTGGCGCGAGCAAGTTAGTGTAATAGTACAAGAAGATCTGTCAGTTAAGCGTGCCAAGCTTTTGTTAGAAGACGACGCTCCATTCGAAGCCACGGAGTCAGATGAAGGAAAGTTTGCTCACGAATTTGCGGTTAGCTGCAACTGGCTAGTCCCGTTCTGTCAGTCATTAATTAAGGCGTTTGGTGGTTTGGATAAGGCTTTGGCAGCCAGTCAAAATCGTGCCTTTAAAGACTAGCGTCGTTACAGTAATGTTACCTTAGCTGAGACCAAAGCAGACAATTTAATGTATATTTCTGGTAAACAATAAACTGTTAGCTAGGGTTTCAATAGGAACTAAGCATATCAGTGTTTTTTTCCGGATAAAACAAGGTCAGGATGTTCGATAGTCGGCCTTGTTTTATACCTCCAAATTCTTAAATGAGCCTATGCTATTCTTTAAACGCTATACTATTGCTGTTTGGCCATTATTGATGGCAGTCTTAATTCTGCTATTGACTGCTGTAGGCGATGTTGCACAACACTCTTTACGCTTAGATTCAATGGCCCTGAAAAATGGACAATGGTGGCGTCTACTCACGGCACACTGGGTCCACTTGGGCTGGGCTCATTCGGCATTAAACGTTGGCGGCTTTTTGTTGTTGGCTTGGCTTCAGCCAAAGGGGAGCTGGAAGTTATGGCTAATATTCTATGTTGTAGCTAGCCTATGTATTTCAGCCGTACTGTTGTCTGATCAACGCATCTCATTTTATATGGGCGCATCTGGTGTCCTTCATGGCTTGTTAATTGTTGCCTCCTTTACCAGTAAATGGTTAGAGCCTTGGCGTCAGTATTCGATGGTCTTGTTCATTTCTGCCAAATTAGTTTGGGAGCAAACCGCCTGGTATAGCGACGAGTCGCTAGGCGCCATTATAGGTGGCCACGTGGCAACAAATTCACATTTGGTAGGAGGAGTTTGTGGTTTATTAGTGGTAGTTTTTTTATTATATAAAAACCGACAAAAAACCAACTGATCAATCAATCCGTACTACACTTCTAATCATACAAGCTTACTTGCGAGACATTTTACTGTTTTAATTGCCTAGTTTTTATTGAGTATTGTAATTACTTTATGTTTTAGTAACAGGGCGATTAATGAATATATCGTGGTTAGTTTTTAGGTTTTTATGCAGTATTTTTTTTGTGAATATTTGTCTTACAGCTCATGCATCTGATGGCGAGTGGGAACACGAGCTAGACCCTTATTATACCAATGTCGCTTACTTTAAAACCCTAGACGACAGCCCTATTCCTGAATTAGGGCTGCGAACCGAATCCCAGGTATATCGTGACTTATTCTTAAGGTCGTACATCCCACGATTTTTCTTAATAGAAGCCAGTGTCAACCCTATGCCTTTATTGGGAGTCTATTTAAAAAGCCAAGAAGGCGATGATATCTATAAGGATATGGATATAAGCCAAGATCTAAATTTGGTCGAAGTTCTAACAGCCGGTTTTGAAGAGCCATATGCCATATCATTCTTTTTAGGCAACATGGTTAAGTATAAGGCGGCCGATGGAAGTGACACAGAAAGTAAAGGTTTTATGGGGTATTTAGCCAGCTATGGGCATAAGCATATCCGCAATAATCAATTAATAGATGATCGCTGGGCAGAACTTGAATGGAAAATTAAGGGTGACCAAATTTTATCAGATCGGCAATTAAGCTGGTCGTTCAGAGTAGGCTTAAAATTTCATGATAACTCTAATATTACCAATGAATCTTACGTAGCTGTTAAACGAGAAAGAATACAGAAAAGTGGTGATATCTACTCATGGGTTCAAAATGGTGGTATCGAGCTTAAGTTAAGAATGGATCAAAGGAGTGGAGGTATGATTGGGTATCAACTGATTGTTGATAAAAAAATTCCAGTTAAATCTAAAGGTTGGGTAGTGTCTTTAGGTATAGGTTTGGTCCGTGATACAACTAAAAAATATACAGGGCCACTAAAAGAAGATAAAGGTTCAATTGCATTTGTATTGCGTCCTAGTATCAAATTTTGATTTTTTAGCCACGGTTGGCTAAGTTAAGTGGCCTAAGTTGAATGGCCAGCCATCGGGCACCACAAAATATCGCCGATCTTCTATGAATATATCTTCATTGCTTGATGTTTCCTCCATGGTGACCAACATCAGAGCATAGGGTATTTTATGCTCAGCGTGAGGAGTGAAGTGTGTTAAAACTTCTGACTTAACTTGTTTAAGGCTAAGTAATCCTGTTTGGCTCTCCTTATTTTGAGCGGTATAAAAAGGTCCCAACCAATTGTGTTTATCAATAATGGACCACTGAGATCCACAGCTGTGAAAGTTTAAAATAAGGTCTATATCACTAGCATGAATCCATTGACCCATATCCAGTGATGCGTTTAAAGGTGCTTCACATTCGGAAGGCAACAGATAGTCTTTATTAAACGGGCTAAAAAGATAGCCCTTCATTATTACCGCAGAGTCAAAGGTTTGGCCTAAGCCGCGTGCCTTTAATATTTCTTGGGTAGTTGGATGGTGTAAGAATGGTATCTGTTTTTGGTTTAACGTATCTAACTTCAAGTCCAGTCGGTCTCGGGTTTGTGGGCCAATCCAATGCTTGGCTAGCTGGCCTGTTTCGTTGGGCGCCAGCAGGTAAAACTTTACGGCTAATTCCACATGAAATGGCTTTTGGTTTATTAAGGTCAAAATATCCAGTTCACCTAGCGTTCGTTTACCGTTTTTTAATTGTTCAGTAATCTGAACATGGTCAGCCAATAGCTCAGTGTCAGGGCTGTATTTGAAAAAATATTGCCATAGGCATTCAAAATAACTGCCCAATAAGCGATGGTTGTTTTGTTGTATGTACGCTAATAAGTGCGATGGATTTTTGTTCAAAGAATCGAGCCATTTAGTCAATGGCTTTGAGGTATTAATGTGCAAAGCTTGGGCTGAGTTTAGCTTTGCCAATGGCTGACTGAATAGACACCAGGTTAAATGGCGTACAGCTGGAACGTTAATTTGCATAATCCGAGTACTCATCAGTCCAATAACCAACTAAATTGTGGTATAAAACACACCATATTTAATGATTACCGTGGTAAACAAAATGGATGAATTTCGCAATGTGGGCATTATTGGTCGCTTAAATAGTGTCAAAGTTATCGAGACCATTAAACGCTTACGCCGCATTTTAAGCGATGAAGGTATCAACATCATATTAGAAGAGCAAATAGCGGGCGTCATGATGGGCCACGGCCTTCAAGTCTGTAGTCCTAAAATGATGGGTGAAATTTGTGACCTAGTAATCGTGGTGGGTGGTGATGGCAGCTTGCTAGGAGCGGCCCGGGCATTAGTTAAATCAAACGTTCCTATTTTAGGCGTTAACCGTGGTCGACTGGGTTTTTTAACTGATATAAATCCTGATAACCTTGAAGAAAAAATAATACCAGTACTTGAAGGTCAGTATATAACTGAGCGTCGCTTCATGTTAGAAGCTGAAGTTAAGCGTAACGGTGAACCTATTGGTTATGGTGAAGCGTTAAATGACGTGATACTTCATCCTGGTAAATCTGCTCGTATGATCGCATTTGACCTGAGTATTGAAGGACAGTTTGTATACCATCAGCGAAGTGATGGTATGATTGTTACTACACCTACCGGTTCAACCGCATATTCATTAAGTGGCGGTGGGCCAATTATGCATCCTAAAATTGATGCTGTTGCTTTGGTGCCAATGTTCCCCCATACGCTTAGCAGTCGGCCAATTGTTGTAGATGCTAATAGCGAAGTTAAAATTACCATTAGTGCGGATATTGATATTTACCCGCAAATTAGTTGCGACGGGCAGGTTCACATTACAGCGGCCCCTGGTGATACTGTAACGATACGAAAAATGGCCCATAAAGCACGTTTGATCCATCCGTTAGACCATGACTTTTACGAAACATGCCGCACTAAATTAGGTTGGGCTAGCCAGCACGGAGATGCTTAGTTGTGGCTGCACAAGGGTACGATTTAATAGGAGATGTTCATGGCTGCGGGCAAACCCTATGTAAATTGTTAGAACAAATGGGTTACCGTAAAGTTGACGGTATATACCAGCACAAAAGACGTAAAGTGGTGTTTATTGGCGACATCGTTGATCGTGGGCCTAATATCCGCTTAGCGCTAAGAGTTGTGCGCGACATGGTGGACAATGGCCACGCTCATTTAATTATGGGAAATCACGAATACAATGTGTTGGCATTTTGCACGCCTTCTCGTGACGATGCTGCTCATCCATTTTTACGTGACCATACCGCTCGAAATACTTTTATTGTAGAAGAAACATTGAGACAGTTTGAGCCATACCCGCAGGAATGGCGTGACTATTTATCTTGGTTTATGACGCTTCCTTTGTATCAAGAATTTGAGCACTTTAGGGCTGTTCATGCTTGCTGGGACAGTGAGCTAATTCAAGAGATGCAAATTCGTTATGGACGAAATTATTTAGATGAAGAGTTTCTACATGCTTCAATGGACCGTGAATCGTTTGAGGGTCAGTTGGTTGACCGCCTTACCCGAGGCACCGCATTAAAGTTGCCAAACGGCCGGAGTATTACTGCAAAAGATGGCTTTGTGCGTCATTTCTTCAGAACTAAGTTTTGGCAAAAACAGCCAGAGGTTTATGACGAGGTAGTATTTCAGCCAGATCCTTTACCTGAAGACATAGCTGAGCTGCCCATAACCAAAGAAGATAAAAAAGAGTTGTTATATTATGGCCCCGAACAAAAGATTCTGTTTATGGGTCACTACTGGATGAAAGGCATTC
>JBLHVV010000100.1:0-11720 GCA_047628755.1 Crocinitomicaceae bacterium
GAGATGAAAAAGGTTTATCGTTACCGAGCGTGGTATCAATTATAGGCTCATCAAATGTTGCTAATGTGTTAATTTGATGGGGGGTCATACCCAGTAATAATTGCTTGCCGCCAACTTCTACTAAAATTATTTTTTCTTTAACACCCATAGGTAAAACAGACAGTGTTTTCATTGGGATACCAGAAGATGGAGCCAAACCTTTAGTTCGTTTAAATAACCATGCTGCACCATAAATTAACCCTACAACTAAAGCCAATGCCAAGGTTACTTGAATTAATTGATCAGAAGTATCTGGAAGTTTAGGTGAAACTATTTTTTGTGACGGAACCAGGGTCGAAGCAAGTGTTAAGGGCAATTGCTCAGTAGCAACAACACTAGGTGTCACATCGTTTGAAACTTCTGAATTATCAGCTTCAGAAGATAATTCACTAAAAGAATCACTAGAGATATCAGCTGTAGCCAGCGTAGAAACCCAATACATGGAAATTACTCTTATTGTTATTTTATAAAACTTTATTAGTTTTGCTTTATTTAAGCTTTTGAATTCGTTCTGATTGGCTAATAACATCAGTTAAACGAATACCAAATTTATCGTTAACCATTACTACTTCTCCATGAGCGATTAAAGTTCCGTTAACCAATACATCTAAAGGCTCACCAGCAAGCCTATCCAGCTCAATCACTGACCCTTGATTTAACTGCAATAAGTTTCGTATGGGTATTTGTGTATTACCTACTTCCATAGATATTGAGACCGGAATATCTAGAATCACATCTAATTCAGGTGTAGTCACCTCAGATGCAGGCTCTTTTTCCACCCCTTCGAAAGACTCCATTGGTGCTGCCTGAACCTCATCTTCTGTCTCATCAGAGTCACCGTCTCCAGACTCCTCCATAGCAGCAGCCCATTCATCTGCCAGGTCTTCTCCTTCTTCAGTAGCCTCCTGTGCGCCAGCTGCAACCTCATCGGCTAGTGAATCAACGTCAAGTGTTGATGTATCTTTTTCAGGTGTTTGATCGTCATCGCTCATACTGGCATTCCGTCATTACTTTTGGGGCCAAATTTTCGTTTAATTGGCTCTTTTATTTTTATAGCTAAGTTTTCATTTGAAAGACCTAACTGTCCGCGAAAGATTGGCGTTCCATTGGCTTGTAAAATAAAATCTTCAGGCATTTCAATTGGAATGACGTCTCCGGCCTTAAATGCAGCAACTTCACGTAAAGATATTTCTCTCTGAACAATGGTCCCATGTATTGGAACTTTGGCACTTTGTATATCTTCCTGCAAGGATAGTACCCAACGCTCATCAATATCGTCTATATCACTTTGGACACCTGCATCTAGTACTTCTCGAATCGGTTCAATCATGGAATATGGCATCGCCACGTGTAGATCGCCGCCACCGCCGTCAAGCTCAATATGGAATGAACTGACTACAACAACTTCACTTGGGCTGACTATATTGGCCATAGCAGGGTTTACTTCTGAGCCATAGTATTCAAAGTCTAAATCCAGAACTGCATGCCATGCTTCCTTCATATCTTTAAATACTTGAGCTAAAATTAACTGTACAACACGAAGTTCAGTTGGAGTAAATTCACGACCTTCAATTTTTGCATGACGGCCATCTCCACCAAAAAAGTTATCTACGAGTTTAAATACAAGTTTCGCATCAAGAATAAATAATGAGGTACCACGCAAAGGTCTCGCTTTTACCAAATTCAATGATGTTGGCACATACAGTGTGTGAATATATTCACCAAACTTCATTATTTGAATACCGCCACTGGCGACATCGGCACTTCTTCTTAAAAAATTAAACATACTGATTCGAGTATATCGAGCAAAACGTTCGTTAATCATCTCTAAGGTGGGCATGCGTCCACGAACAATTCGGTCTTGGCTGGATAAATCGTAAGGCTTTACGCCTTCAGCATCGGCTGGATCCTCTTCGTCAATGTCACCATCATCTACCCCATGTAATAGGGCGTCAATTTCGTCTTGGCTTAGTAAATCTTGCACTGTTACAGCCTTAATTATTAATAATTTATTATTGCATCACATAATTTGTAAACAGTATTTGTTCAACTCCGGTAGTGATACCTGTTTCTTGTTCCACTAGCCTTTGGACTTCTTCTGTCACTAACTGCCTTACTGATGCTCGGCCTTCCGCAGAGCGCAAATATTCAAATGGTTGCTGACTTAGTAAAGATATAATTGAGCTTCTTATCATTGGACTGTGTATTTCTAAAGCGTCCGCAATAGACGGATCTCGTGTCATTGCTTCCATGTATACCTGCAAATACCTCTGGCGTGGCCCCACTTGATAATTGACGATAAATTCTGGCTTTAATTTTATGTATATTGCGGGTGCTTTTGAAACGGGTTCTTCTTCAACCAATTCGCCTTCTACTGTTTCGCCTTCTACTGTTTCGCTCTCTGCCGAAACCTCTTCGATTGAATTATCACCGCCTAGTAACAATATGGCAGCTCCCACTCCACCACCCACTAGAATTAAAACAGCTACAATAATAATGATCAGTTTTCTTTTACTTTTTGGTGGTTCTTCTACAGCGTCAAGTTGCAGTTCTTTTTCTTTAGCCATTTTTCACCTTCTTATATAATTATGAGTTGTGCAATCGTTATGCCACTGAGTTTGGGTGTACGTCAATTTTTTAAAATATTTTATAAAACGTTGATGTCACCTGACTTAAGTGTAGTCAAATTCATTAATTTAGAAGGATTACAATATTTTTAGGGCAAAAAAAACCGTCAGTAATATGACGGCTCTTGCTTTGTATAGATAGAATTAATTGGCACTAAACTTTATATTATAAGGCTGCTGCCTATAAACATAGCTAAGCAAAGTCATCGACAAGGGAATCTGAACGAACCATATTACCAACCGTTTCTTCCATCATGTCATCTTCAGCCCAATCGCCAGCAGCCTCATTATTTGATTCACCAGAACCACCTTCACCTCCAGCTTGCTGTTGTTGATCGGAAACATTTACATCTGTTAATTCAACACCCTGTTGTTCTAACATTTCTCGTAATCTGGGAGACTGAGCTTCTAATGCGTCACGGACAGTTGGATGTCCACTTGTAAAAGACACACTAACCTGATCTTGCTGAAATTTTATTTTTATCTCAAGTGAGCCAAGTTCAGGGGGATCCAATTGAATTCTGGCTGTTTGTAAATTTTCAGTGTTCATAATGCCGATACGCTGAGCAATTTGCTCAGTGAATTTTGGACTGCTTGGTGGCACATCAATTTTTGGCTGACCGGCTAATACTTTATCGGCGGTGGCGTTTGCTGGACTTTCTAGTCGTGAAGCCGCAGCCTGAATTTCTTTAGTCGCTTGCTGTGCCAAGCCTTCAATTCCATCTAAACCTTCTGCCATTTGAGGCAGTATGGCATCGGTTAATGGCGTAGTTTGTGTATTAGAAGGTGACGTTATTGTTTCTTGTGGAGCTAATGTGATTGGCTTTTCATGTATATTTATTGGCTCTTTAGAAAATAATGATTCATCCACTTTAAAACCATTACTCAGTTCAGGCTCATCCGTTAAGACGTTACCTGTAAGAACATCTTTACCGCTGGTTAACGCAAACTGGCTTAAAGTAGGTTGTATAGCTTTGGCAATTTCAGTCTGCATCAACGGCAGTCCTGTTTCTGTCATTAGCGGAGCAGCAGGCTGACCCTCTAATCTAAGTGCATAAGGACTTAAGACACCTGCTTGATCAGTTTGTATCTGTAATTGTGCAATACGCTGCGATTCTATTTGATCCAAAGCTGGATTATTTGATATGGCATCGCCTTCAGTGGCTTGTTTCATAGATCTTTGCATAGCAGCCATACTCCATGGAGCAACCACAGGCATTTCAACAGAGATTACCTGTTGATTAATAGTTGAAATATCTGGATGAATACCTATTTGAATATCTGTTTCTAGATTATCGTCCAGAGTCGACTCCTGGCCATTAGATAAAGCGGAAACTTGTTGCCCTAAAGACGGGTCAGTCGATGCCGCTTGCTGCTGCAAAGTATCCCAAAAAGAGACCTGCACTTGATCATCATTAGTCAAATTAGAAGCCAATGTATCGGCTGACAATGCGGCATTTGGATTTGCATCAGTTGGTTGCGAAGCCAGTGATGACGCAGGCTTAGACGATGCTAATGCACCTAAAGATGGAAGCGAAGGAGTTGCATTTGATGTAGCTAAAAAGGGAAGTGCAGACATATTATACCTATCACATATAAACTATTTAATTTCTATAAATAGACAATTGCAATGAGCAGGCCAACATCGAAACTCACAGGGTATGAACTGATTCTAATGCTACTTTTACATTCTCAAACTCGGACATAGCTTGTAGCCGCAGTGTCTCCATAGAAGATAGATCTTTGATGCGACTTGAGTCCTCAATTTGCTTAAAAATTAACGCTAAGTCTTCAGCACAAATGTTCAAACTGGACCCTTTTAAACTATGGGCCAACATACAAATTGCTTGATCGTCATAATTTTTAACTTCTTGTTTTAATAACTTTAACTTTTCCTCACTATCTTGGATATAGATAGCTACTAAATCATCAAAAGCGTCTTCCATCATCTCTTTTAACTCCTGAACTTGAGTAATATTCAGTGTAGTCATTATTTATTCAGCCTCATCTGCTTGCCAGTTCAAGACTACTTCAACTGTATTACCATTGCCAGAGTATTTGAGGCTTTCACTCATACTCTTGATAAGAGGTATTCCTCGGCCGCAATAGGCATTAGTTTCAAAATTTGCATTTTGAATCGCTTCGTAATCGAAGCCTTTGCCAGTATCTATTACTTTAATCGTTAACCTGCCGCCTGATTCAAGAGGTATATGATCAAAAATGAAACAGACTGAGTGGTTACCTATAACATTCATGCGTTCTGAACGAAGTTGATAATATTTAGCAAAGCCTTCTGTGGTGGATTTAAGGTCAGAACTTAAACCCAATACCCCATGTTCAAAAGCATTACTAAAAAGCTCCGACATAAGGGTATACAGCTGGCCGCTTAGCCTTCGCAATGATGGAACATCGTTTAATATATTCAACATTACCGGTAATGGATTAAAACTTTTTAAAGTGTCAGCTCTAAGGGTATACTCCATTTTCCAATCTGTTGGCCCATGTATAGCCCCACCGGAAAGATCAATATCGACCTGTTCTAATTCTGACTCTTCTACCATGCTGACTTCCAGCATTGTGGTGTCATCATCTTTACCACTTTCACCGGTAAAATCGTTAACCTTTTCAACGATTTCATCAAATAAATAATCTCTATTGCTATTACTATAGAAGATATCCTTTAGTCTACCTTCGCCAAATAAATCTCCGTCGTCATTTCTTGACTCTATTATTCCGTCAGACCACATATAGAACTTATCGCCCACATCAAATGCTATATTTTGGGTAGTTGCATCAAATGCTTGGCTAGACAACACACCAAGTGGTAAGTGGGTTGAGGCTATATGCTCTATTTCATTTTGATCTTTTTTTAGTACATAATAATCAGGTAAACCGCCCATCCAAACTTCAATAGTTTTTTTTCTGAAGCTTAAGTTCGCCATACAAGCACAACAAAAATAACCTATGGGTAATATTGTTTTTAACTTACTATTAATTTCTCTTAGAATATCTTCCATCAAGAAACCTTTGGCTGTCATACCATAAAATATCTCTGCTAAAGGCATAGCTCCAATGGCAGCGGGCAAGCCATGTCCAGTAAAATCACCTAACAGTATATGCACACTGCCAGTTGGTCTTCGAGCAGCCAATAGTACATCACCATTAAATACAGAGAATGGGGATAGTAAGTATTTTAGATTTGGTAAATCTAGACAGCCACTGTGTGCAACATTATCGTAAACAGCTTTGGCTACTTGCTGTTCGTTGAGTAAATGTTCCGCATTCTTACTGATTACATTTTTTTGTTGCTGTAAAATATTATGCATACTTAACATGCGGCTAAATGCGTTAATCTTTGCGGTTAGAATAATAGGGTTGTAAGGTTTCGAAAGAAAGTCATCGCCGCCACTTTCTAGACACTTAGCTAGGTCACTGGCATCCTGTAATGAAGTAAGGAATATAATGGGTACCATGTCTTCACCTGCAATCCTTTTAATTTCAATTGCAGCTTCTTGGCCATTCATATTTGGCATCATTACATCAAGTAAAATGATGTCTGGTTTTTCTTCGGTAAACTGAGAAATAGCTTCTAAGCCATCTGACGCTGATAATACAACGTGACCCATTTTTTTAACGATAGCAGTCAAGATCATACGATCAGACAAATTGTCGTCAGCAATGAGAATTTTGTAGCTAGAACCTTCCATGGGGCTATGCCTGTTGTGATATTGCAATGTTAGTCAATTGTGAATAACTGCTCAAAATTTGAAATCGTTAAAATTTTTCTAACATCTGGATTGCACTTGGTAATTTTAACATTAGCACTATCACCGCCTGCGTGATCCCTAAGCAATAACAACATTCCTAGAGCCGAACTGTCTAAATAACTAGCTTTGGACATATTAATCACGTAACTATTGATATTAGTATCGGCTTTTTCATAAGCATCGCGAAATTCTTGATGGGCACTAAAATCAAAACGCCCCTCTATATTGACGATTAATTCATTACCATTGTTTGTTGAGTTTACTGACATAGATACCTCTATTGCATGCCCTTTCGTTTACATTCCATATTTTGAGCTTAGTACAGTTTTTTAAAGATGGTAATGGTTTGTTTAATTTAATTGCTACTTATATGTTCATAATCTTACTGAAAATATGACCTGCAATGTTGTTTAAAGGCAGTGTTATATCCCCTATTCCCAGTGCTGCGGGCAACTTTCTCTTAGTCTGGCGTTTTGTTGTATTGTTGTATTCGGTTGCGAAACTGTCAAATTATCGCTTAACGGGTCGACTGAATATTTCTCCCGTTCATTACCATGACATCGATCCTTACAATGTGGCACTGCAAAATTTTTCCTATTTCTCCCAGACCTATAAACCAAAGTACCGAGGAGTTCTCCTTTAAAATACACGTTTTCGCCATCTGTAAGATGGCCCCGTTTAAGTTACCATCACCAGCATTGGCGGCGCCCAAAAGCGAATTGAAGTTATATTTAGCTGAAAACTCAGATTTGAACAAGGGGGTATCCAAATAGTGAAATTCAAGGCCGTTGATAGCGTCTATTTATCTGCCTACCCATATCAATACTTATTGAAGCCGCAGGGCATTGCTAGCTGATTCTATGAGAATGCCATGAATAGAGTCGTTTGGGAGGGTTGGCCTAACCATTGACTCTCTGTCTCGCGATTACATACCTATTGGCACAAGAACGTGAATACGGCAGGTTAAGTCAGATAGGCAGTAAATCTTGCCAAATCTGTATTTGCGGCGCGGCTTATTTTAATTTGATATTAATCTTAGCTTCTTCAACTAAAGCTTTTGCCATTAACTCTGGTATATAATTACTTGATCATCGATAGAACTATCTTCAGGTTACATCTCTGTTATGGTAATTTCTGAATCCTCTATAACCCATTCAAAAATTTCATCTATCTTAGCTCTATCAATATGCTTGGTTATTTTGATGTCCCAAGATAAATAGCAAAGCTCAGGGTTTAAGGTTGTTAGTGTGGGCAAACGATCAAAACTAGCGGTTATAGATATATTATTTTGACAAATCTCAGCTAACTGCCAAAACATTCTTGTAGGTTCGTTACCTGTCTGTAGAATGTTTTTTCTAGGTACAAAGTGAATATAATAGTCTTTACCGCTAATTGCTTTATTTTTTGTTTTATCTATATCTTCTTTATAGGATAATTTTTTTTCAGTTTTATTAATGGCTAATGTGCCATTAAGAATAGCTTCAAATTGTGCTTTCAAATCCAGTGACTTAGTGAAATCTGGGTCCCCACCTGACTGTAACTCTTGAATTAATGACCTCATACAATCAACGCTAATTAGCAGTAAATCGAGAATAGCTTGGGTGATGGTTCGGTTGCCACCTCTAATCTCATCTAGTAAAGTTTCTACTACATAAGTAAATTCGGCCACCTGATTAAACCCAAATGTACTTGAACCACCTTTAATAGAACGAGCTGCACGAAATATAGTATTGATAACTTCATCATCGAGGGCCTCAATATCCATTTCGAGCAAACCTTCCTCCATGACATCGAGACCTTCGTAGCTTTCTTCATAAAAAACTTCATGAAACTGACTAAGATCAATACTCATAATACTAACCCAGTACCTTTTTAATGGTTGTTAACAATTGATCAGGGTTAAATGGTTTTACAATCCAGCCTGTGGCACCGGCTCTTTTACCTTCCATTCTTTTGTCTCCCGTTGATTCTGTGGTTAACATCAAAATAGGTGTGAATTTGTATGGTCCTAGTTGTCGCAAGTTTTTACATAAGGTAATACCATCCATATTCGGCATATTCACATCACTTAGAACAAGATCTACTGATTGCCCCTGTGCTAATTTCAGTGCTTCTACACCGTCATTAGCTTCGATTACGTCATGACCAGCGCCTTTAAGCGTAAAGCTAACCATTTGACGCATTGATGCTGAATCGTCAACTGCTAATATTTTGGCCATTTAAAACCCCTTCACAATTAATGGTTGTTGATCGCAAGATGTTTATCAACTCCTAGCAACTTGGCTGTTGTCAATAGCTGATCAGATGGCGACTTCCAAAGAACATTACGTCCATCATTTTCGAGAGTTTGGTGAAAGCTCAAAAGAAGTTGCAAAGCAGATGTATCTATCTGCTCAACCTTTGATCCGTCTATTTCCACATCGAGTCCCGATTGAATTAGAGTTTCCATTTGGGTGTGCAGCTCCTCTGCTCTTATAATTGTGCACTTAGCACCTAGGTCTAATTGTTCGATATCCATTGTCTTTCCAACTGGGCATTTAATATACAGATTAGACGTTTCTAAACAGCTTGCTAGTTAGAAAAAAAGATTTATTTTTTAAGAGGTTTTAGTTATTTAAGGTCTATGGAATCGGAGTCTTAGATATAATAAATTTAAATAATGTGGAAAGATTGGCGGCTAATTACTAGTTAATATCAATATGCTATCGATGGTTAGTGAGTTTCAAGTTTTAAGGCTATTTAGCAAGGACTCTAATAACAGTTTTTATAAAACGAGTAAGGTTAAATAGCTTAACAATTCAGCCTTCTCTCCCAACTTAATTAGTCCCCATGTGATACCCATCAAAATTTATATATCAGTATTTTTTTGTTTGATTTAGAAAAATTTATTAGCTAATTACAAAGAGCATGTTTGTTATTTGATAACATTTTTTAACAGTTAATGCTCTGCATTTCGTAACCTATGAAGCTGAGAACCTATTTCATCTAGCATTTTTTGCATTTGTCTATCTTCTATTTTAACAGCTTGATTAATAAGTCTATCCTGAAGCTTTTGGTAACTTTTTAAGCGCTGATTTAAATCTTGGTAAATCCCTTTTGCACGCTCTAGTTGTTGCTTTAGGTGAAAGATTTGATTACTTTGCTGCACCATAGCATCATTAATCTGCAACATGAATGATTCAAACTGCTGAATTTCTAATCCTTTAACCCCCGTCTTACCTTTTTTTTTGAAGTTATTTTGGTATTCATTCTGATATTCTATCAGTGTCTTCTTTTTCTGGTTTTCTGATTCAATACTCTGTTGTAGCTGCCCCATGTATCCCATAGCTTCTTGCACTGCATTTTTTGCAATTTGAATAAGTGGCTGTATACGTTTAGCCCTCTGCCTTGTCATTTATTATTTTTTTCCTGATCTATATCTCAATTAATTCACATTAATTTTAGTTTTTATTTTGGTTTTGGTTTTGGTTTTGGCGATTGGTTCCCATGGCTTCATTGATTATCATATTCAAGCCATCTTCACTGTCTTCTAATGAATGCGATTCATCTAAGCCTTGGGCTAAAAATGACTTCATTACTGGTTGCAGACGCACCGCAAGATCTAGCTCAGGATTACTGCCTGCGCTGTAAGCACCAACACTAATTAGGTCTTTGTTTTCTTGATATAACGAATATAAATATTTAAATTTTTGTGCCGCTTTTAAGGTTTCTGGCTTAACTATCTGTGGCATCGCTCGACTAATAGATGCTTCGATATCTATGGCTGGGTATTGCCCTTCTTCAGCCAATTTACGACTCAACACCACGTGACCGTCAAGTATGGCTCGAGCTGAATCTGCAATCGGATCTTGCAAGTCATCGCCCTCTGTTAGTACTGTATAAAATGCAGTAATAGAACCACCACCAGGGGGGCCATTACCCGTTCGCTCCACAAGTTTCGGAATTTTAGCAAATACAGACGGTGGATACCCTTTAGTCGCAGGAGGCTCGCCTACCGCTAGTGCAATTTCTCGTTGTGCTTGGCCGTAACGAGTAAGGCTATCCATAAGTAATAATACATTTTTACCTTTATCTCTAAAGTGCTCTGCTATGGCGGTGCTTAAAGATGCCGCCCTCATTCTCATCACTGGGCTGTCATCAGCAGGGGATGCCACCACAACCGCACGCTTTAATCCTTCTTCTCCAAGGATATCTTGAATAAATTCTTGAACCTCTCGACCCCTTTCTCCAACTAATCCTACTACGCATACGTCGGCATCAGTAAATCTAGTCATCATCCCTAGTAATACACTTTTACCAACACCAGAACCTGCAAATAAACCCAGCCTTTGACCACGACCGACAGTCAAAATTGAATTGATGGCTCTAATACCCACATTCATAGTTTCGCGGATAGGGGCCCGTTTCATTGGATTTATTATGGGCCTATCTAAATTAAGATTTTCGTTACTAATTAACTCTCCTAGGCCATCCAATGGTTTGCCAGCACCATTGAGCACTCGACCTAAAAGACAGTCTCCAGCAGGTATTTGATCACCGTCTAAAATTGGTGTCACTCTAGCCCCTGGTGAAAGTCCTTGCGTAGGCTCAATGGGCATTAAGAAAAAGCGTTCACGATCGAAGCCAACTACTTCGGCTTCAATTTCGTCATCCCCTTGAGCTACTTTGCATCTATCACCCACTTTTACCTTGCAACCTACCGCCTCCATGGTGAGACCAACCATTCTTGTTAACTGGCCGCTAACCACTGGCTCACATATAAAGTGATCTTGTTTTGCAATCCAACGTAAAACATCTATATTACTCATGAAGATCACTGCCGTCAGGCTGTTCATTTTTATCTGGTATGTCTAAATCGGAAGTCTTTTCTTCAATACTAAAGTCTTCTAAATCAGGACTGCCTGACTCAGCAATGAGCATTTCAGGCTCATCTGCTGCTACAGTTTCTTCCGTTACAGGTTCTTCTGAAGCTGTTTGTGCAGCCTCCTGTACAGCAACTTCCTCTGGTATATTCTCTGCTGTATCTTGAGGTTGAACTTCTGACACTTGTTCAAAGACTTTATCTTTCTCTTTCTCTTTCTCTGCTATTCCTTCAACTTCTTTTTGAGCTAATGCTAGTGCTGTATCCTTTTCTTTTTGCTCTTCAGCAGCGAGTATTTTAATATCGTCTAGCTGAGAAAAACCTAACTTAAGTTGCTCACCATATTGTTTGATTATAACGTTCCAGCGCTCACTTAATTGAAAGTCTATAGCGCTGTATCGACTATTAATTTTACAACCACCGGCA